>DAIMKE010000296.1:0-6932 GCA_036721875.1 Bradyrhizobium sp.
CCGAGTTGCCGGGCTGTGCCCGGCTGCCCGCACCACCCGAACCAGTTCCGGGTTACCGTGACCCCAAGACCAAGGCGCTCAGGGATATCGTCGAAGTGGGATGCTGGAGCCACGCGCGCCGGAAGTTTACCGACATCCTGGATAAGAGCCCGTCACCGATCGCGGCGGAGGCGGTCGTGCGGATCGCCGAACTCTTCGCCATCGAGCGCGATATCAAGGGTGCGCCACCTGATGAGCGAAGACGCATCCGCCAGATCAAGGCGGTGCCGAAGCTCGAGGCTTTGCGCGTCTGGCTTGAAACCCAGAACCGTGGCCTGTCTTCCGACAGCAATCTGGCGCGTGCCTGTCGCTATCCGCTCAACCGCTGGCAGGCCATGATCCGTTACTGCGATGACGGTCGGCTCGAGATCAGCAACAATCTGGTGGAGAACGCCCTGCGCGGTGTCGCGCTCGGGCGCCGGAACTGGATGTTCGTCGGCTCCATGAAGGGGGGAGAAGCGGCGGCGCTCTTCTACGCCCTGGCGGGCACATGCCGGCTCAACGGCGTCGAGCCCGAGGCATGGTTCACTGACGTCATCGAGCGCATCGGTGATCACCCGATCAATCGGATCGATGACTTCTTGCCGTGGAACTGGCAGGCATCAAGGCTGACCAACGATCTGGAGAAGGCTGCGTGAGCAACGGCACTGTCGTGCGGATGAAGATTACGCTGGACGATGTCCCGCCCATCGTCAGCCGAACGCTGGAGGTGCCGCTCAATATCCGGCTCGATCGTCTGCACACCGTCTTCCAGACTGCCTTCTCCTGGACGGACTCTCACCTGTGGGAAATGAGCTTCGGGCAAACCGGCTTCGGCATCCCTGATCCTGAATATGGCTTCGACGGACCGCTCGATGCCCGTAAGGCCACTCTCGCTCAGGTTCTGGCGGACACCAGGCGAAAGACCTTCCGATATCTCTACGACTTTGGCGACGCCTGGGAGCATAGCGTCAAGATCGAGCGCGTCAGCGCGGCCAGCCCGCACCTGACATATCCGCTCATTCTCAATGCAGTAGGCATGCGGCCGCCAGAGGACTGTGGCGGCCCATGGGGTTACGCCGAAAAACTCGAAGCGTTCGGCGACCCCCAGCATGAATATCATGAAGAAGCGCTCGATACCCTCGGCGACGACCATGATCCCAACGCCCAGCCCGATATCCCACTGATCGAGGCAAGGCTGGAAGCGCTCGCGAAAAAATGGGCGCCGCGGACACGCCGCAAAGCCTGACAGGCCGCGTCAACGCCACCTTCCGTCGGCGCTTACTCATCTTCTGTTCTATGCGCCGCATCAGGCGCGAAAGCAGAGCTGCCGCCAACGAAGCGAGACACACCACCAGCACGATCCGCACTGCGTCTTCAAGCAGGGATGAGGAAACGGAGAGAGCTCGCAATTCGAATGCGTCGATTACATTTGACACCTTATACTCGCTTATTTTCGACTGCATCGACCTTTCGGCCTAGCCAATTGTTGCGCCCGTAAATGCTGGCGGATCGGAGGCGGGAAAGCTTTCGAGCAGCGCTTCATCAACGGGGTCGAACTCCTTTTCAGGCTCAGCCCGCTCGCCAGCCTCCGCGCCTCGATACAGCCGGTGACGAGAGATCTCTTTGCCCTCTCCAGACCATCGTATCGGCCAGTTTCCGGGCGCCTCAAAGCCACGATAGAGCTCGTCGATCTTCGGTTCGTAATGGTGCAACGCAGAGGTTTGGTTGACCCTGTAATTCCAACCCTGCCTTTCGGCAAAGCCGATAGCGCTGTCGCGGTCAGGAAACCGAATGCGAATATGGCGATATGGATCATCATTGGTAATCCAGCCCGTGAAGACGTCGCGGCCCAATGGTCTTCTCGCCTCGAACTCGAGGTACCACGGTTGCGGGCGGTGCCCGCCCTGAAGCGTGGAGCGCGGTTCCTGGTAGATCTTTGCCATCGGAACATCGGCCAAAATAGTATTCGTGCCGGGCTGCTTCGATAGGCGCGGGGGGCGATTATGGCCTCTGTGCATGTTCAAGTCCTTTACGCTTTATCGTCGCTGCCCGTTACGCTTCGTCCAGATCATCGAGCCGTTCCATCTGCCGAGAGTTCCGACGGATCAGTTCCTGTGCGGTGTCATTCTTGGCGCTCCCGATCTCGTCAAGCATGTCGCAACGCATGCCGAGGGTCAGCTCGGCGACGGCATGCATAACCTCTTCTGCGTCGGCATTGGTCAGGTTTCCGTCGTTCAGTCCGCGCAACAGCCTGTCGAGCACCGACTGGAAGGACTTGATAACCTCTGGACTAGCGATCACTGCCAGCTTGCGTCCAATCACCCGCAATTCATCGATAAGAGCCGGGTCGGGGTCGCGTTTTGCGGCGATGTCTGCGACTTTTTCGATCGCCGCCATGTAAACCGAGTTCTTCTGGTCGAACAGATGGACGCGGGCCTCTTTGCTGAGTTCGAGTTCGGTCTGGCGGTTCAGCAGCATCGCGGTGAGAAAGATCGTCGCGACAGCGCCAAGGAAGACAAGGATAGTTTCCTGCACGAACGGAAATCTGGACGCGCCGACATAGAGCTCATGGTAGAGCGCATATCCAAAGTCCAATGCGGCAAGGATGCCAGCGAGCCATACGATCTCACGAATGCGCGGCCATTTTACCTCCATCGCCCCCCTTGCCGTCAGATGCTTGCCGACCCGCTCCGAATCTAGTGCCACGCCGAGGCGATACTTCGGGACAGGCTCATGTGATTGATCCTGATGCCAGAAACCGCTTTATGATGCTGCCAAGCCACCTAGCTCGCCGACTGCGTCCGTGAATCATCCCCCTTCGATGCGCGCCGCAAGCGAAAGCCAAGGAGCAGCATGACAGTTCCGAACATCGCGGCGTAGAACGCGAGGACCCAGCCCAAGGCAAGGAATGTCTCGACGGGAGAAGTTAAAAGCATCCAGATTACGAAGCCGGCCAGCGCAAGGGACAACAGACCCCCTAACCCCAGCCAGAACTCGCCCTTGATTTCCTTGCGCAGCCGAATGGCGGTCACGACCTGGGCGATGCCCGAGGCAGACGACCAGAATGCGATCATCCACCAAAAGAACAGCGAAAGCACGAAACTGGCCATCATCGGAGTAATCAGCACAACAATACCAGTACCGATGCCGACCACGCCGTTGAATGCCAGCCAACCCCACTTCTCACCCGCGCGGATGTTGCGAAAAGCCGCGATAAGCGAGAATATTCCGTCTACCATCGAGAAGGCACCGAAGATGATTGTCAGCCCGAGCAAGGCGCTGGCAGGCATCAGTACCGCGAGCACAGCAAGGATCAGCGCAAGCACACCGCGCAAAACGAATGTCCACCAGTTTCCTGCTAGACTACAGACCGGGAGAGGGATTCTATGTGCCAGTGTTGCCATATCGATAGCCCCATACTTTGAGATCGGAATTCAACGAAGACAATATTTCTGACGGCACGCTGCCTTCATTGCATAACGCACCGCCAGAATTATAGCTCTCAATTCTTTGTCGGCTGTACTGCTTCGCGAGCCTTACCGAAAAGCCCCTTGATGCGTTCGAATAAGCGAGTTGCAGCGTTGCCCCCGCCAGTCTCTCGCTCAAGTTCTTTGATCGCGTCCTGCAGATCGTCAAGATCCTTCTTGGTTGCGTAACCGAGCGCTTGCGCCATCTCGATTTGGTCACGGGCCTTTTGCAGTTCCGCAGCGATTGCCTGGTTGTCTTCTTGCGTGCGGTTCTTTTTTGCCGCAACGACGCGCGCGGCCTCGACGCTCGCCTCGGCACGGACGATCGGCAACGGAATTACGGTTTCGGTCACGACAATGGTGCTCAGGGCGTTTAGCAAGACGAGCTTGGCCTCCTGAGGCTTCTGTTCGTCCAGCAGTGCGGCCGCGCGTTTGATGGCATCAGGATAGGTACCCAGCGGAAGGTTGCTGGTCCTGATAACCATCTCGCTTGCGAGGCCTTCCATAAGCCGCCTCGCTTCCTGCAAACGTCCCTCATCAGTCAGATCCTCGATCCGGTCGGAGAGCGCCTTGACATCGCCTGGCGTTGCAAGAACATCATGTTCGATGACCGAATTGGCCACCGGAGCAAGTGCCAGGTTGGGTTCGCGCGCCAGGATGATCTCGAGTTTGCCCGTGGCCCTGGCCAGAGCGTCGATCGCCTCTTGATTATTGCCCGCGTCAATGGCGCTGATAGCCGCCTGCGATTCATCGAGAGCGGAAACCGCTTCCTTCAGCAGAGTTCCGAGTTGCACCTGATCCTCGGCCGTGGCGCCGCCCGCAGCCTGATCCGTATCGGTTGCGCTAGCCGAAGCTTCCTGTCCGTCCGCCGCCTCCTCGGCATTATCGGAACAGGCCGTAGCCGCAAGCAATGCGATGGCGGCAACGCCATGGGCAAGATTTCTGAATGTCATGGCGGAACTCCCTCTTTGATGGTTGGACTACAAGTTGGCTTATAGAAGTGAAGCTTACTCGGCAGGCGGGGGTGGCAACTTAAGCGGCTCCCGGAATGATGTGAGATGCCGCACACCTTCCTTGTCCACAATAAGGACTGCCTCGATATTATCGTCGTAGCCTTTGGTCTGGATATCGACCGGGTGCGGGATCAGGTGAGCAAGCCCCTCAAGGGCGATGACCACGACATCGTCTTTGTGATCATAGGTGATACCGAGGATTGGAAGAAATTCGGCCTCGATCTGATCGCCCAAATCAAGCGATTGGACCTCGATTTCGGCGCGCAGGCCAAGCAACCGCTTGCTAATGCGATCGCACAATTCTGCCCACTCGTTTTTGGCAATTTGCTCCATCACCACCTCCATCAAAGTTTCGAACGGGTGAAATCGCTGACTGCGCCTCCGTTCGTAAACTCGCGAGAGCCGCATTTCAATGCCGTTTCCGCTATCCTCGCCGACTTGACAGTCATCTGGCGATACGAGCGTACCATAGGAAGCAGATCGGCCCGCCCACTGATCTATGTCAGGACGAGAATGGCTTTTCTATTTAGAGTCCTCTGACTGGGAGGAACCCCTCCGACTTCAGTCGGATACTGGCTTCAGCCTTCGACTCGCTCGATAGCAGGTATCCTCGGGGAAGTGAGACTTCACGCCCTCCAGGCGGTCTCACTTCCCCGAGGATACCTGCTATGGGCTACCGGAGCGGCTGTCACACGACATTTCACCATCGCTACCATCTGGTCTGGGCGCCGAAGTATCGGTTCAAAGTGCTCCATGGCGAAGTGCGGCTCCGGGTGCGCGAGATCATCCGTCAGGTCTGCGACGAGATGGGCGTGACGATCATCAATGGCGCCCTGTCGCGCGACCACGTCCATATCTTCGTCGAAATCCCGCCGCACGTTTCGGTCAGCGACTTCGTCCGCCGCGCAAAAGGGCGCTCTTCCCGCAAAATCCAGCAGGAGTTCGAACACATCCGCAAGCGCTATTGGGGACAACGCTTCTGGCAGAGGGGCTACTTCTCGACCACGTCCGGCAACATCACCGACGACATCATCATGCGATATCTCGATCGACATACCCACAAGGATGGCTTCAGCCCCGCCGCTTGATCCTACCGGCGTCAGCCGGTCAGTCATTCAGAGGCTGGCGTCGTTGCGGTTGATATGTGAGCAGACGGGAATTCGATTTCCTGCTAGTACCTACTCAAAGTCTCATTTGAAATTGTAATTACGCTTGGAGACCCTTTGCGATGAACCTCGAGAAATTCACCGACCGGGCCAAGGGCTTTCTACAGAGCGCCCAGACAGTTGCCGTCCGCATGAGCCATCAGCGCATCACGCCAGTCCATATTCTCAAGGCATTGCTTGAAGATGAGGAGGGCATGGCCGCGCAGCTCATCCAGCGAGCAGGCGGTAGCCCCCCTGCCGCCATTGGCGAGGTTGAAAAGGCATTGCATAAATTCCCGGCGGTTTCCGGCTCCGGAGCGCAGACGCCGCCCGCCCTAGACAATGATTCGGCTCGCCTGCTCGATCAGGCCGAACAGCTGGCAAAGAAGGCCGGCGACAGCTTCGTTCCTGTACAGCGCATATTGCAGGCCATGGCCCTTTCCGACAGCACCGACGCAGGCAAGGCTTTGCAGGCTGCCGGCGTGAATGCGAAGTCGCTCGAGGCGGTGATTCAGGAAGTGACCGGCGGTCGCACCGCAGATAGCGCAAGCGCAGAAGAGAGCTACGATGCGCTCAAGAAATACGCCCGCGACCTGACCCAAGCGGCGCGCGACGGCAAGCTCGACCCGGTGATCGGCCGCGACGAGGAGATTCGTCGCACAATCCAGATTCTGGCCCGCAGGACCAAGAACAATCCCGTTCTTATCGGTGATCCCGGCGTGGGCAAGACCGCGATCGCCGAGGGGCTGGCGCTGCGCATCGCCAATGGCGATGTGCCCGACAGCCTCAAGGGCCGCACGCTAATGGCGCTCGACATGGGCGCGCTGATTGCTGGTGCGAAATATCGCGGCGAATTCGAGGAACGCTTGAAGGCCGTGATCGACGAGGTGAAAAATTCCGATGGGCAGATCATCCTGTTCATCGACGAGATGCACACGCTGATTGGAGCGGGCGCGAGCGAGGGCAGCATGGATGCCTCGAACCTCCTGAAGCCTGCGCTGTCGCGCGGCGAGTTGCACGTGATCGGCGCGACTACGCTCGACGAATACCAGAAATATGTCGAGAAGGATGCCGCACTCCAGAGGCGCTTCCAGCCGGTCTATATCGACGAGCCGAGCGTAGAGGACACGATATCCATCCTGCGTGGTCTGAAGGAAAAATACGAACTGCACCACGGGGTAAACATTACCGACAGTGCGATCGTGGCCGCTGCGCAGCTATCCGATCGCTATATCCAGAACCGCTTCCTCCCCGACAAGGCGATCGACCTGATGGACGAGGCGGCG
>DAIMKE010000297.1:0-1375 GCA_036721875.1 Bradyrhizobium sp.
GGCCAAAAGGCTCGTCTGCTCACACGTTTCCGGAGGAACCAACCGGAGAATCAACACGATGTCGCTACCCGATTTTTCTATGCGTCAGTTGCTTGAAGCTGGCGTGCACTTTGGCCACCAGTCGCACCGCTGGAATCCGAAAATGGCGGATTACATTTTCGGTGCGCGCAACAACATCCACATCATCGATCTCGCCCAGACCGTGCCGATGCTGCATCGTGCGCTGCAGGCGGTGTCCGACACCGTCGCCAAGGGCGGCCGCATCCTGTTCGTCGGCACCAAGCGCCAGGCGCAGGACGGTGTTGCCGAGGCCGCGAAGCGGTCGGCGCAGTATTTCGTCAATTCGCGTTGGCTCGGCGGCACGCTGACCAACTGGAAGACGATTTCCGGCTCGATCAAGCGCCTGCGTCATCTCGACGAAGTGCTCTCCTCGGGCGAAGCCAACTCCTACACCAAGAAGGAGCGGCTTACGCTGCAGCGCGAGCGCGACAAGCTCGATCGCTCGCTGGGCGGCATCAAGGACATGGGCGGGCTTCCCGACATGATCTTCGTGATCGACACCAACAAGGAAGACATCGCGATACAGGAAGCGCAGCGCCTCAACATCCCCGTTGCCGCAATCGTCGACACCAACTCCGACCCCAAGGGCATCACCTTCGTGGTGCCGGGCAATGACGACGCCGGCCGGGCCATTTCGCTTTATTGCGACCTGATTGCCCGCGCCGCCATCGACGGCATCTCGCGCGCCCAGGGCGACCACGGCATCGATATCGGTGCCTCCGCCCAGCCGGTCCGCGAGGAGATTCCGGCGGCAGCGCAGCCGACCGGCTTCCAGGGTCTGGCCGGTCCGCGCGGCACCGCCGACAACCTCAAGAAGCTCACCGGCGTGTCGGGTGCGATCGAGAAGAAGTTCAACGACCTCGGCATCTTCCACTACTGGCAGCTCGCCGAACTCGATCACGACACCGCGCACAAGATCGGCGAAGAGGTCGGACTTCCGAGCCGCGCCGATGGCTGGGTCGCTCAGGCCAAGGCGCTGACCGCGGAAGCGGAATAAGATGTAACGCCCCGTGGCCGGCCTCCGGCCACCGGTTATTTCCTCAGATTTCGGCATTCCCTGAAGCTGATGGCGGCATGGCGCAAGGCGCGCGCCGTGCTCGCGGCTAGCAGGCGAGAAGGATATTCGACGATGGCAACGATTTCGGCGGCGATGGTCAAGGAACTGCGCGAGTCGACCGGCGCGGGCATGATGGATTGCAAGGCGGCGCTTACCGAAACCTCGGGCGACATGACCGCCGCCCAGGATTGGCTGCGCAAGAAGGGCCTGTCGAAGGCTGCGAAGAAGGCTGGCCGCGTCGCGGCGGAGGGTCTGATC
>DAIMKE010000297.1:1396-6692 GCA_036721875.1 Bradyrhizobium sp.
ACGTCGGGCAACAAGGGCGTCGTGGTCGAGGTCAACTCGGAGACCGACTTCGTTGCGCGCAACGAACAGTTCCAGGGGCTCGTCAAGATGATCGCCCAGGTCGCGCTTCGCAACGGCGCCGACGTCGAGAAGATCAAGGCGGCCAAGGTCGGCGACGTTACGGTCGAGACCGCGATCTCGGACGCGATCGCAACCATCGGCGAAAACATGTCGCTGCGTCGTGCCGCTTCGCTCGAAGTAGGCCAGGGCGTGGTGTCGAGCTATATCCACGGTGCGGTGATCGACGGCGCCGGCAAGATGGGCGTGCTGGTGGCGCTGGAATCCACCGGCAAGACCGACGAGCTCGCACAACTCGGCCGTCAGCTTGCCATGCACGTCGCCGCGACCAATCCGCAGGCGCTGGATCCGTCCGGCCTCGACCCGGAAATCGTGAAGCGGGAAAAGGACGTGCTGGCCGACAAGTATCGCCAGCAGGGCAAGCCGGAGAACGTCATCGAGAAGATCGTCGAGTCCGGCCTGAAGACCTACTACAAGGAAGTCTGCCTGCTGGAGCAGGCCTTCATCCACGACACCGGCAAGTCGGTGGCGCAGGCGGTGAAGGAAGCCGAGGGCAGGATCGGCGCGCCCGTGAAAATTGCCGGATTTGTGCGCTATGCTCTCGGCGAGGGAATCGAAAAGCAGGAGTCCGATTTCGCAGCCGAGGTTGCGGCGGCCAGCGGCAAGAAATAACCGCTGTGGTAACGAGCTTCCGGCGCTTGGCGCCGGAGGTCACGTACGCGAGGATAAGGAAGCGATAAGCAATGGCTGAGCCGGTCTATCGTCGCGTCGTGATCAAGCTATCGGGCGAGTATCTCGCCGGCAGCCAATCCTTCGGTATCGACCAGCCCACCGTTGACCGTATCGCGGGTGAACTGATCGCGGCCCAGAAACTCGGCATCGAGGTCGCGGTGGTGATCGGCGGCGGCAACATCGTGCGCGGCGTGGAAGTCTCGTCACGCGGCGTCTCGCGCCCGACCGGCGACACCATGGGCATGCTCGCCACGATGATGAACTGCCTCGCGCTGGAGGCGGCGATCGAGCGCAAGGGGACGCCGGCGCGGACCCTGTCGGCCTTCGTCATGCCCGAGATTTCCGAGTTGTTCACGCGCAGTGCAGCGCACAAATACCTTTCCGAAGGTCGAATCGTGCTGCTCGGCGGCGGAACCGGCAACCCGTTCTTCACCACGGACACCACGGCGGTATTGCGGGCGGCCGAGATCGGGGCGCAGGCCGTGCTCAAGGCGACCAATGTCGACGGCGTCTACAGTGCCGATCCCAAAAAGGACCCGTCCGCCAAGCGTTTCGACCGGTTGACGCATTCGCAGGCGATCCAGGGTGGGTACAAGGTGATGGATGCAACCGCATTCGCCCTTGCCCGCGAGACGTCGCTGCCTATCATCGTATTCTCGATCGCCGAGCCGGGTTCGATCGGCGCGATCCTGTGCGGGAACGGCCACGGCACGGTCGTAGCCGGCTGATACGCCGGTGCTGCTTCGAACCGCGGGCCCCACGACGCCGGCGGCTGGTTTCTGAGGAGGGGAGAGCGTTATGCCCACGCCTGGTTTTGACATCAACGAATTGAAGCGCCGCATGCAGGGAGCGACGCAGTCGCTCAAGCACGAATTGGGCGGCCTGCGCACCGGTCGCGCGGCGGCCTCCATGCTCGAGCCGGTGCAGGTCGAAGCTTATGGTTCGCATATGCCGCTCAACCAGCTCGCCACCGTCAGCGTGCCCGAGCCGCGGCTGCTTTCCGTGCAGGTGTGGGACAAGTCCATGGTCAAGGCCGTGGAGAAAGCGATCGTCGATTCCAATCTCGGCCTGTCGCCGGCGACTGAAGGCCAAGTGCTGCGCCTGCGGATTCCCGAACTCAACCAGGAGCGCCGCAAGGAACTGGTGAAGGTCGCGCACAAATACGCCGAAGCCGCCAAGGTCGCGGTTCGCCACGTCCGCCGCGACGGACTGGATATCGTCAAGAAGCTCGAGAAGAATCACGAGATTTCCGAAGACGACCAGGAGCGCCTTGCCAATGATGTGCAGAAGGCGACCGACGGGATCATTGCCGAGATCGATCAGTTGCTTGCGACGAAGGAAAAGGAAATCCTCACTGTTTGATCGTGCTTGGGACTGGTCCTGGAATTTTAGATGATGTCGAATGCCGCTGCGCCAGCCACGGAAGGACCGGATCGAACCGGCCCGTTACATGTGGCGATCATCATGGATGGTAACGGACGCTGGGCGGCGGCGCGCGGCCTGCCGCGTGCCGAGGGTCACCGCCGCGGCGTCGATGCGCTGCGCCGCGTCGTTCAGGCCGCCCATGAGCTTGGCATCCAGTATCTGACGATCTTCTCGTTCAGCTCCGAGAACTGGTCACGGCCCGCGACCGAGATCGGCGATCTGTTCGGATTGCTCCGCCGCTTCATCCGCAATGATCTCGCGACGTTGCATCGCGACGGCGTCCGCGTGCGCGTGATCGGCGAACGGACGGGACTGGAGCCGGATATCTGCGCGCTGCTGAACGAGGCCGAGGAACTGACCAGGGCCAACACCAAGCTCAATCTCGTGGTCGCCTTCAACTACGGATCGCGCCAGGAGATTGCAGGCGCCGCACAGCGGCTGGCGCGCGAAGTGGCCGAGGGCAAGCGCGATCCGGCATCGATCGATGCCGATACGCTCGGTCAGTATCTCAATGCACCCGATATTCCCGATCCCGACCTCATCATCCGCACCAGCGGCGAGCAGCGGCTGTCGAACTTCCTGATGTGGCAGGCCGCCTACAGCGAGCTCGTGTTCGTGCCGATCCACTGGCCGGATTTCGACAAGGCCGCGCTGGAAAGTGCCATTGCCGAATACGCCAGGCGCGAGCGCCGCTTCGGCGGTCTGGCCGCGAAAACCGGATCGTGACCGAGCGCGAGGCCGCGCCGGCGGCAGCGAGCGAATCCGATTCGCCTGTTCCCGAATCCGCTTCGCGCAATCTCCTGATGCGCGTCGTCGTGGCCGCGGTGCTGATTCCGCTCGCGGTCGCGATCGCCTATGCGGGCGGCTGGCTGTGGACTGCGCTGGTGACACTGGCGGCAATCGGCCTGTTCCTGGAATGGCTGACGGTCGTAGGCCTCGCCGGAGCGACGCGCGTGAGCGTGCCGGGCGTGGTGGCGCTTGCGGTCGCCGGACTTTGCCTCGCGATCGGCCGTCTCGACGTCGCGCTGATCGTGCTCGCCATTGGACTCGTCGTCGCCGTTTCGATGGCGCCGGAACGACGGAACTGGGTTGCCGCGGGATTTCTCTATGCGGCGGCGGCGGAAATCGCCTCCGTTCTGGTGCGGCTCGATCCGGTCAAGGGGTTCGCTGCGCTGATGTTCGTGTTGCTGATCGTCTGGGTGACCGATACTGGCGGCTATTTCGCCGGCCGTGGCATCGGGGGGCCCAAACTCTGGCCGAAGGTCAGTCCGAAAAAGACCTGGGCGGGCGCAGCCGGCGGTTTTGCCGCCAGTCTGGCGGTGGCCATCGGTTTCGCCGCGTTCGGTCTGGGCAATACGTTGCCGCTATTGGTGCTGGGTGCCGTCCTCTCGATCGCTTCGCAACTCGGCGACCTCTTCGAATCCGCGGTGAAGCGGCGTTTCGGCGTAAAGGACTCAAGTCACATCATTCCCGGCCATGGCGGGCTAATGGATCGCCTGGATGGTTTTGTCGCAGCCGTCGTTGTGGCGGCACTTTTCGGGCTCATGCGGGGCGGCGCCGATGGCGTCGGCCGCGGTCTTATGGTTTGGTGAAATTATGAGCGCAGTTCCATTGCGTAACAACAAGGCTCCGCTGGCTGATGTGCGCACCGTGACGGTGCTGGGCGCCACCGGTTCCATCGGCGACAGCACCATGGATCTGCTGCGCGGTGCCCGTGACCGCTACCAGGTCGAGGCGTTGACTGCGAATTCCAACGTCGAGGCGCTGGCCAACCTCGCCAAGGAGTTCGGCGCGCGATTCGCCGCAATTGCCGATCCGACCAAGCTCGGCGAACTCAAATCTGCGCTCGCGGGCACACGCACCGAATGCGGTGCCGGCGAAAGCGCCGTCATCGAGGCTGCGGCGCGGCCCGCCGATTGGGTGATGGCGGCGGTGAGCGGCGCGGCCGGGCTGAAGCCAGCGCTGGCGGCCGTCGACCGTGGAGCCGCGGTGGCATTGGCCAACAAGGAATGTCTGGTTTGTGCTGGCGATTTCTTCATGCAGCGCGCGGCGAAGGCGGGCGCCTGCATCCTGCCGGCGGATTCCGAGCACAACGCGCTGTTTCAGGCACTTTCGTCCGGCAACCGCGAGGAACTGGTGCGGGTGATCATCACCGCCTCGGGCGGGCCGTTCCGCACCTGGGCGGCCGCCGATATCGAGCAGGCGACACTGGCCCAGGCGTTGAAGCATCCGAACTGGAGCATGGGCCAGAAGATCACCATCGATTCGGCCTCGATGATGAACAAGGGCCTCGAAGTCATCGAAGCGTCTTACCTGTTCGCGCTCTCGGCCGACGAGATCGACGTTCTCGTGCATCCGCAGTCGATCATTCACGGCATGGTTGAATTCTCCGACCGCTCCGTGGTGGCCCAACTCGGCGCTCCAGACATGCGAATCCCGATTGCGCACTGCCTCGGATGGCCCGACCGAATCGTCGGGCCGTCGGCGAGGCTGGATCTGGCCAAGATCGGGCAGCTTACCTTCGAGGCGCCGGACTTCGAGCGGTTCCCGGGGCTGCGGCTCGCTTACGAATCCTTAAGAACAGGACGGGGCGCGACTACGGTATATAATGCCGCAAACGAGGTGGCGGTGGCCGCCTTCATCGCCGGCCAGATCAGGTTCGGCGCCATCGCGCGCCTCGTCGAAGCGACGATCAATGACTGGATTCGCGCCGGCAACCTGGCGCCGCTAAGCTCGGCCGACGACGCGATTGCGGTTGACCATAACGCACGAAATAGAGCTGCCTCCCTATTGCCTCAAATTGCCTTGAAGGCATCCTAGAGGGGTAGGGACGGAGCCGTTGGCTCTTGTCGAGGGGAACCTGATGATTGATTTTTTCCTGCATAGTTTCAATACGTTGGGCAATGGGCTCATCGGCTACATCATCCCCTTCCTGTTCGTCCTGACCATCGTCGTGTTCTTCCATGAGCTCGGCCACTTCCTGGTCGCCCGATGGGCTGGCGTGAAGGTGCTGACGTTCTCGCTCGGCTTCGGGCCGGAACTTGCGGGCTTCAACGACCGCCATGGCACCCGCTGGAAGATC
>DAIMKE010000297.1:6702-6916 GCA_036721875.1 Bradyrhizobium sp.
CCGCTATCCCGCTCGGCGGCTATGTGAAGTTCTTCGGCGACGAATCGGAAGCCTCGACGCCAGCCTCGTCCGAGACGCTGGCCAGCATGACCGCGGAGGAGCGGGCGGGCAGTTTCCATCACAAGAAGGTCGGTCCGCGCGCGGCGATCGTTGCTGCCGGCCCGATTGCGAATTTCCTCCTGGCCATCGTGATCTTCACCTGCCTGTTCACCTT
>DAIMKE010000298.1:0-6912 GCA_036721875.1 Bradyrhizobium sp.
AGCCAGGGTGTGGCTGGACCGCACGCCGCGATGCTTTTGGCGCTGCACGGAGCCGACGTCATCAAGATTGAGCCGCCGGAGGGCGATTGGGGACGCATCCTTGGGAAGACGAAGGCTAACAACACTATCCATTTCGTCGCGTTCAATCGTGGCAAGCGGTCGATAGCGATTGATCTCGCGAAGGAAGAAGGACGGAGGATCGCCGGAGATTTGGTCGCATCCGCTGACGTGGTGATCGAGAGCTTTCGCCCCGGCGTTGCCTCGCGCCTCGGCCTGGGCTACTCTGAGGCGACTAAGGTCAATCCGAAAATCATCTACATGTCGGTCTCCGGATACGGCCAGCAGGGACCCAACCGCGAGCGTCCCACTGTCGACGGTGTCATTCAGGCTTTCTCCGGCATGATGGTGATGAACGGATCGATCGACAAGCCGCATCGGCAGGGCATGGTCGTCATCGACACGATCACCGGGCTGTACGGCTTCCAGGCCGTCAGCGCCGCCTTGATGCGCAAAGTGCGGTTCGGCACGGGCTCGTTCATCGACATGAGTCTGATGCAGAGCGCCGCAGCCTTCCAGGCCGCGAAATTGATGGAAGCAGCCTCCGAAGGCCCCTCTCCCGGACCGCTGTATTCTCCTTCCGGCGTATTCGAAACGGCTGACGGCCACATCCTCCTGAGCGCGATGCGGTCGCGCAACTTTGAGGTTCTTTGCGAAGTGCTTGGATGTCCCCAGCTTGCTGCCGATCCGCGCTTCGGTTCGGTCGACGACAGAAACGCGAACCGGCACGACATGAACAGAGTGCTTCACGAACGGCTGCGTACCCGCACCACCGATGAGTGGCTCGCACTTCTGCTCGAACGAGGCGTCATGGCGAGCCCGATCAACAGCTACTTGGATTGGCTCGCCGACGCCCACGTCAAGGCCGTCGATGCCTACCAGACCCTACCGTTCGCAGGCGTGGGATCGTTGCCGATCGCGTCGATACCCGGTTGTCCGGGATCCGATTTCGCCGGAAACGACTTGGTGCCCGGCCTGGGCGAACATACGTCTTAGATTCTTGCCTCGCTCGGGCGAACCGATGCTGAAATCGCATCGCTGTATTCCGCTCGGGTTCTTTCCTGAAACTGTTGAGGAATGAGTCTCGCAGCGAGGTCGCATGGGTCCGTTGCATGGCTTAAAGGTTCTCGAATTTCCCGCGATCGGACCTGTCCCGTTCTGCGCGATGCTGCTCGCCGATCTCGGGGCGACCGTTCTTCGCGTCGACAGAGAAGAGGATGCGGGGCTTGGCATCGAGCGTCCCCGGCGCTTCCAGATTTCGCATCGGGGCCGGAAGGTTCTCAAGCTGGACCTCAAGAAACCGCAGACCCTGAAATTGGCGAAGGTGTTGATCGAACGGACCGACGTCCTGATCGAGGGATTTCGACCGAGCGTGATGGAGCGATTGGGACTCGGTCCCGAGGTTTGCCTCGGCATCAACCCGCGACTGATCTACGGCCGCATGACCGGCTGGGGCCAGACGGGGCCGCTGGCGGCATCCGCTGGACATGACATCAACTACATCGCGCTCACGGGCGCTCTGGACTCGATCGGCCGGCGCGACCAGCCACCCACGCCTCCGTTGAATCTGGTCGGCGATTTCGGCGGCGGTTCGCTTTATCTCGCGCTCGGCATACTCAGTGCGTTGTGGGAACGGCATTCATCCGGACGCGGGCAGATCGTGGATGCGGCGATCATCGATGGAACGCTCTGGTTGTTGAGCGGACATATCGGCATGGTGGCGGCCGGACTTTCGAAAGGACAACGCGGCGCCAACATGCTCGACAGCGGCAGCCCGTTCTACGACGTCTACGCCTGCGCCGACGGACGCTGGTTTGCCGTAGGTGCGCTGGAAGACAAGTTCTTTGCCCAGCTCGTTGCGAAGGTGGGTCTCGATGCGGAGATCGCGCTGCAGCAGAAGCGCGACGATTGGCCTTCGTTGCGCAGCGCGCTCAAAGAAGCATTCTCCAAGAAGGATGCCGAGGCATGGCGGGCCGTGTTCGACGGCACGGACTGCTGTGCGACGATCGTCAATTCCCTGGTGGAGACGTTCGCCGATCCTCACTTGGCCGCGCGGAAGTCTTTCATCGAGCTCGACGGTGTCATCCAACCCGCCCCCGCTCTGCGGTTCAGCCGCAGCGCTCCAGGAACCCCGCGGGCCCCAAGTGCACAGAACACTGCGGACGAGGCGCTGGCCGACTGGGTCGATCCGGAAACCCTTCAGTCTTTGAAGGAAAATGGGGCCTGGAAAGCCTAGAGCCGGGCCACCTCCTATTCGGCGATGCGTTGTCCTCAATGCAGACACGCGTTCTTTTGGCATCCTTGAACCGCCCTCTCTTTATGTGGTTAGCTGTCCCCAACAAATACACATAGGGAGAGCAAGGGCTGACTATGATACCTTTTGACGGCAATCGGGATCGCCAAGGCCTTATCCTGTCGGACGGGGTCAGGATCATCCACGCGAGCGGAATCGGGACCGATACTCGACTCAAAAGCCTGGCGCTCGATCCGGGTTGGATAGGCGAAGCGCGAACCCGTCGCGTCAATCCGCTCACGCTGGATCGTCACTCCTACAACGTCCTTGTGATGTCCGTCACCGGCCACGACGTCCTGATCGTCAGCTCCCCTCCGGGCGACGCCGTCATCAGCTTTCTAACCAGCGTCGACTTCGCCTGGGACATGATGGAGCAGCTTCTGACGGATCCCTTCGAAAGCATGATCATCGTCGATGAAAAGGCGCGCATATCCTACATGTCGCCGCTCCATGAACGCTTTTTCGGCCTCAATCCGGGAGAGGCCAGAATGCGACCGGTCGAGGATGTCGTGGAGGGAACACGGCTTCATAAAGTCGTGAAAAGCGGCAAGGCGGAAGTCGGCACAATGCAGCACATGCAAGGGTCCGACAGAATAGTTTCAAGAATCCCCATCCGCCGGAAGGACAAGGTGCTCGGAGCCTATGGCCGCGTGATGTTCAAGGGACCCGAACAGCTCGCCATACTGAATGCACGGATTCGAGCTCTGGAAGGACAGGTCGAATACTACAAACGAGAGACTGAAACTCTCAAGTCGCAGAAGTACGGACTCGACAGCATCGTGGGGAACAGTCCCGCCGTGCAACGGCTTCGCGCCGAGATCGTGAAGATCGCTCCTCTGGAGATCCCCGTGCTGATCCGCGGTGAGAGCGGTACCGGCAAGGAGTTGGTCGCTCACGCGCTGCATCGTCTGAGCCCGCGAAGGGATGGCCCCATGGTGGCGGTGAACGCCGCGGCGATGCCTCAGACCCTCGTCGAGTCAGAACTGTTCGGATACGAACCGGGAGCCTTCACCGGCGCCGACAAGAAGGGGCGGAAAGGCAAATTCGAGCAGGCCACCGAGGGCATTATTTTCCTCGACGAAATCGGCGACATGCCGCTCGAAGTTCAGGCGAAGTTGCTACGCGTGCTCCAGGACCGGATCGTCGAACGCGTCGGTGGGGACAAGCCGCGTCAACTGGATTTCCGGCTAATTTCGGCGACGAACAGGGATCTCCAGTCCTTGGTCGAAGCCGGCACCTTTCGCCTTGACCTGTTCTACAGGATATCGCCGATCGTGATTACGCTGCCTCCCCTGCGGGAGCGCATCGAGGACATTCCGCTGCTGGCCTCGAAATTCCTCGAGAACATCGCCTATCGGCACGCGCGTCCAACGCCGTCCATAGACGAGGACGCCTTGACGGCGCTGATGGAGAGACCCTGGCCCGGCAACATCCGACAACTCCAACATGAGATCGAACGCGCTTTTGCTTTCTGCGACGGGACGACCATCATGGTCCACGATCTGACCGAGGCGAAGACCGAGCAACAGATCGGAGCACAGCTGACGACGTTCGATGCCATGCCCCCGACGACCAACGAAGGGCTGCGGACGATGCTTGACAAAGTCGAAACGAAAGGGATCCGGGAGGCGCTCGCTCGCCACAAGGGCAACAAGAAGCGCGCCGCCGAAAGTCTCGGAATTTCGCGATCCTACCTATATCGAAAGCTTTCCGAGATGAACGAGACGTAGGCGAGGCCGACGTCGCAAAGCCCCGGCGACCGGGGTCGGATAATGCAGCAGCCCGCTCGCTAGGCGGACGTCTCGGCGTCGGTCAACGTCGTCGGATGGGTCAGGCGATCTTGCTGTAGATCCCCTGCCCCGTCGCGACGAGTTGTCCACTCGGATGGCTTTCCGCGATAATCGAAGCGAAGTATGTCCTGCCGCCCTGTTTCGAGATCCGCCCCGTCGCACGGATCCTAGAGTCGCCGGCCTCCGATCTTCCGACGAAACTGCAATTCAGCGAGACCGTCACCGCCTTCGGCGCCACCTCGTCGTTCGGATCCGATATGGCCCACAGCCCGGCGGTGTCCGGCATCGCCATGAGGACACCTCCGTGAACGGTGCCATGACGGTTGAGATGCTCGGGACCGATCTCGATCTCGAAACATGCTTCGTCGGCGACCGCTCTGGTCTTCTGCATTCCGAGGACGTCGCCGAAGTGAAATCCTTCGGGGAAGCGGCCGCCGAGCGCGCCCTTGAGATCAGGGGAAGCCATGCTCTGTCTCCAAGGTTGTGGCCGCTCTGGACGGGATCATTTCCCAACGCCTCCTCCGTCGCGGTTCTTCGCGACGATCGCTCGTCGCGGAGGCGCGTAGGCCGGCGTCCCGTAGGTCTCGAACAACGCATGCGTCACGTCGTAGTGCCGCGCCATGCCGCCGCGGAAGATGCGTTCGAGAGGGCCGTCCGGATATCCGAGACCGAGTTTGCACGTCAGATCCATGTCCGCCTGGGTAGCCAGCCGCTCGTCGAGGAATCGCAAGGCCGCGTTGTACTTCGGGATCACCAGCCGGTTGACGATCCGGCCGATCTGATCCGCGGAGACCACGACTTCGAGACCCGCTTTCGTGAAGAGCTCGGTGGCGGCCGCGACTGCCGCGTCAGACGCGGATAAAGGCCGGACCAGTTCGACGAGCTTGGACGGCGCGTCGTCGCCGTTGCGGTAGCGCGCGAAGCCCACGACGTTCGAATGTGCGCTGTCATTGCCGATATGCTGCGCGAGGCTCTCGTTGCCGAGTTCGACGAGAATCGCTGTCTTGCTGGGATCCGCAGCGAACGGCGCTTTGCATAGGACGAGGACATCGGTGCCCTTGTCCTTCGACGCTCCAGAGAGAAACCCATCGCCTTCCGGGAAGGACCGGCTCGGGCCGTTCTGAATGATGGTGTAGGTCATCGGCTCAAGCTCCAAGCATCGCGTTGCCTTCGTAGTCGAAGAAACCCCGTCCGGACTTCCGTCCGAGCAGGCCCGCGGCGACCATGCGCTTCAGCAAGGGCGGCGTGGCCGCCCGCGGATCTAGGGTGATCGGGTAGAACGCCTCGCAAAGACGGACCTGGGTATCGAGCCCGATCAGATCGATCAGTTCGAGTGGTCCCATCTTGTAGCCGAGACCCGTCTTGATGGCCTTGTCGACGTCGGCGGCGCTCGCGACCCCGGCCTCGACGACACGGATCGCGTCGTTGTTGAATGGCACCAGGAGCGCGTTCAGGATGAAGCCCGGCTTGTCCTGCGTCTTGACCGGGATCTGGCCGCAGGCCTTCGTCCACTCCCATGCGGTATTGAAGGTCTCCTCCGACGTGAGGATGCCCGGCGACATCTCGATCAGTTTCATCAACTGCGCGGGCAGACAGAAATGCATGCCGACCACACGCGCCGGCAGCTTCGATCCTGCCGCGATTTCCGTGATCGACAGCGTCGAGGTGTTCGACGCGAAGATCGTGTCCTCGGCGCAGACCTCGTCGAGCCGCTTCAACAGGTCGCGCTTGGTCGCCAGATCCTCGAAGACCGCCTCTATGACCAGATCGCAGCCGCCGAGTTCGGCGATGTCCGTGGTGTGGGACATGGCGCCTACGATGACGTCGCGCTTGGTCGCCTTGAGCTTGCCGCGTTCGACGGACTTGTCGAGGAAGGCCGCGGACTGTTTGGTGGCGCGCTCAAGCGCATCGCTCTTCATGTCGTAGGAGATGGTGCGGAATCCTGCACGCGCCGCGACCAGCGCGATGCCCGCCCCCATCGTGCCCGCGGCGCCGCAGACGCCGACCGTCTTGATTGATTTCGTCATTTTGCCGCGAAACTCCTGCCGATGAGCTGTCGGTGCACCTGGTTGGTGCCCTCCCAAATCTGGGTGATCTTGGCGTCGCGCATCAGCCGCTCGACGCGATAGTCGCGGCAGTAGCCGTAGCCGCCGAACATCTGCACCGCTTCGGTCGAAGCGCGCATGGCGAGGTCCGACGCGCGCATCTTGGCCATCGAAGCCTCGACGCCGAAGTCCTTCGCCCCGGAATCGATCAGCCCGGCCAAGTAGTCGAGCCAACGATCCGACATGGCGAGGTCGGTCGCGAGGTCCGCCAGCATGAACTGATTGGCCTGGAAATCAACGATGCGACGTCCCGATTGCTTGCGCTCGTTCATGTAGGCCGTCATGTCGTTGAAGGCCGCCATCGCGATGCCCATCGCATGCGCGGCGATGCTTGGGCGCGAGCGGTTCAGCGACGCCAGCAGGATGCGAAGACCGTCACCAGGTTCGCCGATGAGATTGGCGCGCGGCGCGCGTACGCCATCGAAGCGCAACGCAGCCGTCGAGGAACCGCGATGCCCCATCTTGTCTTCGAGGCGGAGGACCTCGAAGCCCGGTGCGCCCTTCTCCAGCACCAGCACCGATATGGCCTTCTTGGCCTCCTCGATCCCGGCGAACTTCCCGAACAGCAGGATGCGGTCGGCGACATCGCCGTTGGTTATGAATATCTTGGAACCGTCGATGACGATGTCGTCGCCGTCGGGCGTGAAGAGTGTTTTCATGCCGGTCG
>DAIMKE010000299.1:0-6887 GCA_036721875.1 Bradyrhizobium sp.
GTGCGAGACGATCTCCGCCTCTTTCGGATTCTCTTTCAGGATGGGTAGAAAAAACCGCGACAACCGCATGGATCAACTCGGGGAATCGGTGGGACACCAGATGGGGTGCAGTGAAACCGGATCAGGTGGGAAAATACAAGGCCGGGGAAGGCGAAAAAGCCGCCGGAAATGCGGTTTCGGGGCATTTCACGCGAGTTTCGCCGGATGGTTGGATCCTGCGTCTCAAATCGACAGGCAGATCTTTCCGAAATGCCGTTGCGAGATTTGATGTTTGAATGCCGGCACGATCTCGTCCAGGGGAAATGTCCTATCGATGACCGGCACGATTCCGTTGGCATCGATCGCGGCAATCATCTCCTGCTGCTCCTGTCGCGAGCCGACGGTGATGCCCTTGATCGCCACGTTCTTGGACATCGCCAGCGCCGTCGGGATTTCTCCGGCAACGCCGGTCAGCACGCCGATCAATGAGATATGTCCGCCGATCCGGCAGGCATGGATCGATTGCGCCAGCGTGCCCGGCCCGCCGATCTCGACGACGGCGTCAACGCCCTGCCCGCCGGCCAGCGCTGCCGCGGATCGCCCCCATTTCGGATCGCTCTTGTAGTTGATCAGGTGATCGGCGCCGAGCGCCTTCAGACGCGCCAGCTTTTCATCCGACGACGACGTGGCGACAACGGTAGCACCGGCGGCCTTGGCGAATTGAACGGCAAAGATCGACACACCGCCCGTGCCCTGCGTCAGCACGACGTCTCCGGGCTTGATCCGCGCCTCGACCATCAGCGCGCGCCACGCGGTGAGCGCGGCGCAGGGCAACGTCGCCGCCTGTTCGAAGCTCCACCCCTTGGGCATACGCGTGAACGTCTCGGCCGGCATCGCGACATATTCCGCGGCAAATCCGTCCGCGCCGTCTCCCGGCACGCCCATCAGCCGTTCCCGCGTCGGGCCGCCTGAAATCCAGTTCGGAAAGAAGGTGGAGAGCACATGGTCTCCCTTCTTGAACGTGCCGACGCCCTCCCCGAGGGCGACAACTTCGCCGGCGCCGTCGGACATCGGAATGCGACCGTCGTCGGTCTTGATCCGCCCGGAGACGACGGCAAGGTCATGGAAATTCAACGAACTCGCAAACACCCTCACCAGTATTTGCCCGGGACCCGCGACGGGTTCGGTACGGCTTTCGATGACGAGCTTGTCGAGCCCGCCAGGGGCTTTGACGGCAGCGACCATCATGGGATGCCTTTCTCCGATCCATCTGGATTGTGAGCATACCGAAACACTGCAAGGCGGTCTGCTCTGGATCACCCAGAGACTAACGCCAGCCTTACTCCTCGGGCAGCGAATGCTCGAGGAAAAAACGAAGCATTTCCCGTGTTGCGTCCGGTCCGCGCGGATCGGTGTAGGAACCCGCAGGGCTGCCTCCCGACCATGCGTGTCCGGCGCCGTGGATGTTCCAGTGCTCCAGCAGTCCGCGTCCAGTCGCGTCGCTCAGGATCGTTCGGGTATAGGCATGCCCACCGGGTACCTGGCCGCGATGCACCTGCTTTTGCGTGCGCATCGTTTTCACGGACTGGTCGAGAATCTGATCGCCGTTTTTTGGATGTACGGTCGTGTCCCGATCTCCGTGAAAGACAATGGTCGGGACAGATGGCCGGTCACCTGAAATGGCCTTGGGACCGGACCCGCCTTGTCGCATCGCGACAAGCGCAGAGGGCAGATCCGTGGCAACCCCGCAGGCGAGACCGGAATGGATGCCGATTGCCGCGTACAGATCGTTGTAGGTTGCTCCCATGATGGCGGCGGCGGCCGCTCCGGCCGACAACCCGCCAACGTAGACGCGTTTTCGATCAATCGAATAGTCGTCCATGATTTGGCGCGTGATGCCCGCGATCAGCGAAGGTTCACCTCTGCCTCGCTGCTGGTCGGCCGTGCGAAACCAGTTCCAGCATTTCGCTTGGTTGGCATGGCTGGGCTGAGCAGGGTAGACCACGAAGCAATTTCGCTCCTCGGCGATAAAGTTCATCCGCGTACCGGCGGCGAAATCATCCGGCGACTGGGTGCAGCCGTGAAGCATGACGATCAAAGGGAGCGGTCGCTCCTGATAGCGGCTCGGAGTGAAAAGCCTGTAGGCACGGCATCCCGCCGCACTGCCGTAAGTGCCTTCGGTGAACCGGGCGCCCTCCGGCACGATGTCCGGCGTGGACAGCGGGCTACGCTTCACACCTCGCAGCCCAATGCCGGAGCGTCTCTCTTTGCGACCCAGTGACGCGCGGAGCGTGCGCGGTTGTGCCGAGATGGCCGGCCTTGACTGCGGATGACTATCCGTCTCCTCAGCATTGGCCTTTGCATCGATGATGAGCGGTTCGCGAAGCGCGATGTGACCGCCGGCACGCGATGGCGTGTCTGGCGCATTCCCGCCGCGAAGCATGCGCTGAAGGAGCGCGGTGGCCTCGACGAGTTGGCCGGCGCGTGTGAGGCGCGTCGCCTCCCGAATGATGTCCTGGTTCAGCATCGCGTCACCTCGTCCTGTCGGCGAGAGCGGCCTTGACCGCCGGACTGGCATGCAATGCGCCCAGCACGGAGACTGAGGCAATCGTGGCGCGGGCGAGCTCGGGCGTGACGTCCTGGGAGATGCTGGCAAGGCCCAGAACATTGATGTGCAGCATCTCACCGGCTCGCTGCACCGCTTCGAGATCCTCGCGGCTGTAATTGCGCAGTCCGAGATCCAGGCTTTTTCGCACCGTAGACTGCTTCACGACGTCAGCATGACGTTCGAGCTGATTCCGGATCGCCGTCCGGATGAAATCTGTACGGTTCGAGTAAAACCCTTCCTGAACCATGAGATCGACGTGGCCAAGGTCGACATAGCCAAGATTGATCGTGATTTTCTCGGTTTCGGGCGGCTTCGGCCGAAGTTCCCGGACATTAGTCGCCATCATTGCTACCATCCATGCACCATCTGTATGGATGGTACATGGACATCCTCTGCAACCTTTCAAGGTTCTATTGGTTTATTTTCGCGGAGCGCGTCAATGACGCCAAGCGATCCGCCGCGTTGATCGGCCAGAAGGCAAAAAAATGACCAAGGCACCCGGCGAAATTGAACCGAAGCAGATCAGCAAGGCCGAGCGGGAAGCGCGCAAGGCCTTTCGCCAAGTGGATGCTGCAACGGCAATGAGCGAGCACGAGATCGCCCAGGCCGCATTCTCAAGGAACCGCGAGCGTCTGAAGGCCGAGCGTCTCGCACGGGAAGCCGCGGCACCACCGCCCACAAAACCCAAGCCCAGGGCGAAAAGGAAAGAAAGCTGAGGCCGGTGATCGGCCGTATTGCTATCCTTTAAGAGGCGCGCGTTTGCAAAGAACGCCCCCGACTTCCGCCATCGATGCCGTAAACCTTCTCTTAACCAAACTCAGCCTTACTGGAGTTGAGCGCTGGGGGCGCGTGTGCTGGCTTGCGGGCCGGCCGTAGCGTTGGCGTGGGCAAGATGGCCTTGGATCCGGAAGAACTCGTAACCCTGAGTGGTCACGGCACCATGAAACTGTGCTCGGCAGTAACGAGAGCGATGCTGCTGCTGCCAAAGGAACGCAAGCGGGCGAAAATCGTCCGCGAAGGCGATCCGGCGACACTGAATTTCCAGCAAATCAAGGAACTGTCCGCGGAGTGGCAGCAAGGGCAAGAACAGATGGGCTTGCCCTAGCTCTCCAGACCTGTCGCGGCGGTATCGAACTCAGACAGCTTCGGTTTCCGCAAGCTCCAACGTCGCCTTGCCGCACCCGGCAGCGGCGGATCGTACGTGCCCGGGAACGAAGGGATGCCCGAGATGCCGGGTCGTCGCGTATTTGCGCACGACAGCAAAGACCTCGAGATCGCGATCGTAGCCCTTGATCGGCTGCTCGCCGACGGAGGCAAGCGCGATACTGTCCTGCACGTGTTCGGTGATGACGGGATCGACCAGGATCTGTCCGTCGTCGGCCAGGCTGCAAAGCCGTGACGCCAGGTTGATGACGTTGCCGATCGCCGTGTAGTCGAGGCGCCCCTGATAGCCGAGCGTGCCGACGGTTGCCGGCCCCATCGCGATGCCGACGCCGAAACCGAGCGCACAGCCGTCGGCGTACCAGGCGCTGGCCAGCGATTGCACCGCAGCCTGCATGTCGATCGCCAGCCGGATACCGCGGTGCGCGGGGTCCTCGCACGCGACCGGTGCGTTGACGAGCACCATCACGCCATCGCCGTCGAAGCGGATCAAGGTTCCTTCATGGCGGGCCGTGACAGCGCCGATTGCCTCATAGTAATCCCTCAGCACAGCCATGATCGCATCGGGCTCGGCACGCGCGGTAAAGGCCGTGAAGCCGCGCAGGTCGCCGAATATTGCGACCACCTCCCGCCGCTGACCGTCGAGCAGCCGCGGATCGGAATGCTCGACCAGTTCGGCCACCTGGGGCGCAAGGAACTGCTTCAGGCGATTGATGCGCTGCGACTTCTGCTGCGAAACCGCCAGTTCCTCCGCCATCTGGTTGAAGCGGATGGCCAGCTGCTCCAGTTCGTCATGGCTCTGGATCGTGATGCGATGGTCGAGTTGACCCATGCCGATCCGCTCCACGCCGGCCTCGAGTTGCCTGATCGGACCCCACATCCGGCATGCGCGCCAATAGGCAAGACCGGACGCAAAGACGATGCCGATGGCGATCAGCATCAGCGAGCGCCACAGCGCGGCGCGGATGGATTCGAATGCCTCCTCGACCGGCTGCTCGGCGATGACGGTCCAGCCGAGATTGGCGGCGCGCACCGAGAGCGCCACGACCGGCTTGCCATCCTCACCGGTCGTGGAGACCGCAGAGCCATCGGCCGCGTTGACGACGGATTTGAGCCGGCTGAAGTCCGCCGCGCCGGCACCGCTGCGCAGCACCAGGCTGATATCCGGGTGCGCGATCAGCCGGCCGGAATCGTCGACGACAAGCGCGTGACCGGTATCGCCGATCTTGATCCTCGCGATGATGTCCCAGATCAGCTTCAGATTGATGTCGGCAACGACAATGCCGGCGGCCGCACGGTTTCCCGCAACCGCGATCCGCATGTAGGGCTCTGAATCGCGCTGATAGTGCACCGGGCCGTACCAGACCTTGTTGGCGCGCGCGCCGACGACGGCAGGATCCGCCGACATGTCGGCGCCGCGCCCGGTCCTGTTCATGCTGACGCGGGATACGAAGACGCGCTCGGTGCCGTTCGGATCGACCAGCGAGAGCGAAACGATCGCCGGCACCTGCTGCAGCAGGCGCAAGCCGTCGATCCTGTGCCGGTCGTCCTCGCCCTGCTTCCAGGGAAACTGTACCACCCAGCCGAGCTGGTCGCGGATGCCGTCGGTGAAAGCCTGGATCCGGTCGGCTGCCGAGCGGGCCTCGACCTGAAGCCGTTCGTTGAGATCGATACGACTGTCGCGAAAGGAGAACCAGGCTTCGATTGCAGAGCCAAGCAGCAGCGGCGCCACCACTGCGACGAACAGTGTGACGAAGTACTTCAGGAACAGTGAGCGGCGCGGACGCGTCACGGCAGCGATGTCCGATAGCAGTGGTTCCGCACCAGGATCAGGCGTGCCGGTCTCATTCGATCACCCGATTGGCGCGAAACAGGATGGAAGATTTGTCGAGATCGAGGCCGAGCTGCTCAGCCGTCCGGAGGTTCACGATCAGCTCGAATTTCGTGGGCTGAAACACCGGAAGATCGGCGGGCTTTTCACCGCGCAGGATCCGGTCTGCATAGGTCGCGAGCCAGAAATACGTTGCCCGCTGGTTCGCGCCATAACTCAGCAGTCCGCCGGCATCGCAGTATTCGCTCCAGCCGAACATCGACGGCAGCCGATGCGCGGTGGCGAAGTCGGTGATTTTCTTCCGGTGCACCATCGTCAGGACATCAGGGAATACGAGCAGCGCGTCCGCACGCGCATCTCCGACCAGGCCAAGCGCGCCGTCCTGTTCGTTGGCGCCGGCGAAGGGAACGTACAGCGGCGCGATGCCGAGCTTCTCGGCAGCCTCCTTGGTCGCGCGCCATTCCGACTGTTCGCCCGGATGATTGGCGTTCGACAGCACCGCAAGCTTGCGCAGATTCGGAAAAGCCTCCTTGAGCAGTTCAACCCGCTTGCCCGCCAGTTCGAGCGACAGGAAGGTCGAGCCGGTGAAGTTGCCGCCGGGCTGGCCGAGACTCTTGACGAGGCCCAATTCCACGGGGTCGCCGCTCAGCGCAAACAGCACCGGCACTTCCGCGACCGCCGTCATCGCACGCGTCGCCGGCCCGCTCGACACGGCCAGGTCGACCTTGCCGCGCCGGAGTTCGGTCGCAACCTCGCGCAGCGCCTGCGGATTGCCGATCGCATAATGCAATTCGAGGACGACGTTCCTGCCCTCGACATAGCCCCGCGCCCGCAGTCCCTCGCGGAACCCTTCCAGGAACGGGTCGGGCTGGGCCTGGGTCGAAAGCCAGTAAATGCGGTAAACCCGCGCCGGGCCTTCTGCGAAAGCCGTGGCCGGGCAGGCCACTGCAGCGCCAATAAATGCTATGAAATCTCGCCGGTTCATGCGGCGGAATATGGCGCGGGCCGGCTTTTCCGGCTTGAAGCCGGTATTCAGAGAACCTCCAGATACTCTTGATTTTCTTGTCTGCCGGCCGCTGCACGCCCCGATAGGTCACGGGGAATTACCGATCGGCGAGGTCAATCCTGGTCGACGGCAGATCAGGCGTCGGAGATGCCGGCGACGCGCAGGCCTTCGACGAACCGGTCGATGAAGCCCGTATCGTTGCAGAAGAAGAACTCCTGCCGCGCCGTGGCGGTGCTGTAGTTCGGCTTGCGTTGCCGCAGTTCGATGGCCGCGATTTCGGCCTGCGCCCGGTCGCCAAGGTG
>DAIMKE010000300.1:0-6884 GCA_036721875.1 Bradyrhizobium sp.
TGCGGCCGCTGTTCAATGAACTGCGTGAACGATTCCCTGGAGAGACGGCATACCGTCACGGAATCAATCGCATCCGCCGAATAGCTGTAGCGATCGGACGGGGCCGTGCCGAGGAAATCGCCCGGCAGCGCAAAGCCGATGATCTGACGGCGGCCATCCGGCAGCAGCTTGTACAGGCGCACGACGCCGGCGGTTACATTGTGGACGGAACGCGCGATCTGGCCTGCGGTAAAGATCGCCTCATTGGGCTCGAGTTGAACATGACGGCTGACCCGCTCGAACTCGGCCAGATCGCTTTGGTCGAGCGCGCCGCAGATGCTCAGCGAACGCACGGCACAGGCCGAACAGCGGCCGAAACTGGCGCGGTTGGGATTCGGTGAGATGGTTCGTATCATTGCCACTACCCGTTCGAGCGCCACATTGACCGCCGCATCTCCGGGCCATGAGGTGGCTTGGTAACCGGAGATATAGTTCATTCTAGCGAATCCAGTGCCAACTGGTTGATCCAGATCAATTTCGCCGACGATTAGATCCGCATTGTGCGGCTCGGGGCCGACAAACTGCATCCTAGGGAACTCTGTGCTGCAATGACCGGACGCATTCTATTGCCGCTGGCACTCATGATGATCACCCTGACGCCAGCAACGGCGGCTTCGCCTCAACAGCAGCGGGGCAAGATCTTCGCCATCAACAATTGCGCGAAGTGTCATGCGATCGACAAGGTTTCACCGAGCCCGCTCAAGATCGCGCCGCCGTTCCGGACGCTGCACACGCGATACCCCGTAGAATCACTGGCCGAAGCGCTGGCTGAAGGCATTCAAACCGGCCATCCGACCATGCCGGAGTTTCAGCTCGATCCCGACCAGATCGGTGACCTGCTGGCGTACCTGAAGACGCTCGAAAAGTGAGTTCGGGCGAAGCGAGGTCCACCTCGCCTATTTCGCCGGATACGACTGAGCCGTCCAGGCGATGACGTCTTTGGCGATTCGGCCGAACGCCGTGCTGAACGCGGCGACAGCTTCGGCCGGAACAACCGATGCGAATTTCTCGCTGGCTTCGAACAACCGCGAGGCAACGACCTTGCCGTTCTTGTCGACGATCCTGGCCGACAGGCCGATCTCGGCCGCGGGCCCGGACTCGACGGCGATGCGAAAGCGCCTGAGGTCAACCAGCAACTGGAATTCGGTCTGTCCGATATCCGCCGCCCGCAGCGGCGCATGTGCGATGTCGTAATTCTCGAAGCTTTCGATCAGGCGCGCCTGGATCAGTTTTGGCAGCGCATCCGCCCACATCGCCTCCGCGAATCCCGGATGTTCCTGTGCCGGCGAGAACAGGAAGCGCTGCGTCTCCAGCATCGCAACCGCCGTCGGCTCCGGGATGGCCCATTGCACGCTGATGACCCTGCCGACCGGCCCCGGGCTTTGCAGCGCGCTCAAATCGTAGGTGATCTTCGGCGGCGGGCTGGTGACGCCGGTCATGCGCTCGAGGCCGGCAACGATGCCATCGAGCTTGCCGGTGTTGCGCGCCAGGCCTTCCGAGAACACCTTGAAATTGGCGATGGTGTCCTTCAAGGCGCCGGAATTTTCTGTCAGCACCGAATCTACCTTGCGTAGCGCATCACGCGCGGCTTGCGTCATACCCTGCCCCGCGCCGGGTTCGGCGACGAGCGTCGTCACCTTTTCCGCTTTGGCCACCTGCGAGCCTCCCTCCAGCGCGATGACCGGAACGCCGGTCAATCCCTGAAACTCCAGGCCAACTTTGGTGTCGGCGCGAACCGGCGTCACCGATGCGACCGAGATCGTTGCGTTGACGCTGCGGGGATTATCGGGAGCCAGCCCGAGAGCCGTCACCTCCCCGACCCGGATGCCGTTGAACAGCACGGCGGCGCCCACCAGCAATCCCGGTACCGAGCCCTCGAACTGGACCTGATAGCTGGTGCGCGGGCCCAGTCCTCCGGTATTCTGCAGCCAGTAGACGAAGCCGAACACGGCGGCGATGGCGGCCAGCACGAAGGCGCCGACGACGACGTAGGGAGCGCGGGTTTCCATGTCTCAACTCACTTTGGGTTGCAGCATCTGGGAGCGCTTGCCATGGAAATAGGCCCGCACCCAGGGATGCTCGGATTGAAGCAGTTCGCGCATCGGACCGATGGCGACGATCTTGCCATCGGCCAGTGCGGCGACGCGGTCGCATACCGTGTTGAGGCTGGCGAGATCATGGGTCACCATGAACACCGTCAACCCCAGCGTCTTCTGCAATGTCTTGATCAGCGCATCGAAATCGCCGGCGGCGATCGGATCGAGCCCGGAGGTCGGCTCGTCGAGGAACACGATGGCGGGATCGAGCGCCAGTGCGCGCGCCAGCGCCACGCGTTTGGTCATGCCGCCGGACAACTCGGAAGGAAACTTGTCACCGTCTTCCGCCTTGAGCCCGACCATTTCGAGCTTGGCGGTGGCGATCTCGTCCATCAGCGCGTCCGAAAGCACGAGATTCTCGCGCAGGGGAAACTGGATGTTCTGCCGCACCGTGAGCGATGAAAACAGCGCGCCCTGCTGGAACAGGATGCCCCACCGGCCGGCCGCGCTCCGCGTGGCGCGATTGTGGTTGATCGGCGCGCCCATCACCTCGATATCGCCGCCCTGCCGCGGGATCAGCCCGATGATGGTCCGCATCAATACCGACTTGCCGCCGCCGGAGGCGCCGACCAGGCCGAGGATTTCGCCCCTGATGACATCAAGCGCAAGATGGTCGATCACGACGTGGCGGCGAAAGCCGACAACGAGATCGCGCACACGTATGGCAAACCGTTCCGAGCTCTCGGCTTCGCTTGAAGTTTCTTGCATCGCTACATTCCGATCGATGCAAAGAAAACCGCAAACAGCCCGTCGAGCACGATCACGAGGAAGATCGATTTGACCACCGACGTGGTGGTCTGCTTGCCGAGCGACTCCGCGCTTCCCTTCACGCGCAGGCCTTCGCTGCAGGCGACGATGCCGATCACGAGCGCCATGAACGGCGCCTTGATGATGCCGACCTGGAAGTGAGTGACGGAGACGGCCTCGTGCAGCCGTGCAATGAAAATCGCCGGCGCCATGCCGCCGTAGAACCACGCGACGAGCCCGCCACCATAGAGTGCGGCCATCGATCCGATGAAACTCAGGATCGGCAGCGCGCAAACGAGCGCGAGGATCCGCGGCAGCATCAGGACCTCGATCGGATCCAGCCCCATCGTCGAAAGCGCATCGATTTCCTCGCGCATTTTCATCGAGCCGAGTTCGGCGGTGTAGGCGCTCCCGGAACGGCCGGCGACCATGATGGCGACGATCAGCACGCCGAGTTCGCGCAGGACGAGAATCCCGACCATGTCGACGACATAGGAGTCCGCGCCGAACTTGCGGAAATGAAATATCCCCTGCTGCGCGATGATGGCGCCGATCAGGAACGTGATCAGCACGACGATCGGAATCGCCTGCCAGCCGACGCGGTATAGCTGGTAGGTCAACGACGTCAGTCGCAGCGATCGTGGGCGGCGAAGCACGCCAAGGATCGCGATGCAGAGCGAGCCCAGCATCTGCAGGAACGCCGTGATGTCCTCTCTGGAACCGATGGTGGCCCGGCCGATGTCACCGAGCTTCGCCACGACCGGATTGCGCGCCGGCGCCGGTGCCGGCGTCCGCCGGTTGACCTGACGGACTTCCTCGATCAGGCCGGTGTAGTTCTCGGCGATGCCGACGACCTCCGATTGGTGTCCAGCGGAAGTTGCACGCCGCGACATTTTCTCCAGCAGCCAGGCGCCGAGCGTATCGAGTTCGCGCAACCCGGCCATGTCGAGCTTGACGGTGCCGGCCCGGTCCAGCTGCGGCGCGACGTCGTTGGACAGCCGTTCGAGCGTGGCGGCATTTGCGGCGGTCCAGGATCCACCCGGACGGAGTTCGAGCGTATCGCCCGACGGCGTGGCTGTGAGCAGGGGTGTGGTCGTCAAGGCTTTGTTCCCGCGGTTACATGGCGCCCTCTCTATGGGGCATGGGAGGCTACCATGTTGACCTGCCTCAAGGCAGCAATGAGCCATCGAAGGTTGAGGCAAATCAAATGCTCGTTCCCTCGCCTCCCCTAGAGTTCAACGGATACAGGCAACAGAACGAACGCCATGATCCGATCGAGCGAGCTGGGTAACGAACTGGAGGCGCTCAAGCGCGAGATGTCGCGTCTTTTGAGCGCGCCTGCAGACGATATGTTGAATGCGGCGAAGAACCATGGCGAAGCGCTGGCGGGGCAGATCAAGGACAGCCTCAGCGAACTCGGCGCGACCTTGAGCTCAGAGGAAGAGCATGTCGAAAGATTGATCGCCGAGCGGCCGATTGCGGCGCTGGCATCGGCGTTCGTGCTCGGGATTGCCATCGGTTTCATGTTGAGGAGGCACTGAGGTGAACAGCGAGAATATCGTCAAGCAGCTGCGCATGCTCTGGCGCACCGACCGGATCATCGCCGAGATCCGGATGCGGCATATGCTGGTCGGACTCGGTCTGCGGGCGTTTGCCGCGTTGATTGCGGCCTTCGGCCTCTTGATGCTGGAATTGTCAGCATATTTCGCGCTGGTGCAGATTTGGGGCGCGATACCGGCGGCTGCGATCCTGGGCGTCGTCAATTTCGTGATCGCAGCGGTGCTGTTCGTCATCGCCGGCAGGCCGCCTGCGGGCCGCGACCTCGAACTCGCGACCGAAATTCACGGTTCGGCCGTCGACGCCCTGCAGGGCGAGGCCCGCGCGCTGCAAATGCAGTTCACTGGCATGGTCCATCATCCCCTGAACAGCGTGCTGCCGACCTTGCTGGTGCCCTTGATCACGATGATCGTCAGGAGCCTGAAAAAATCGAAGGCTCCCGCCGCAACCGCTGCGTCCGAGCCGAAATGACGAGGCGAGGCATCGGCCTGCTGTCAGCAAAATCCAGGGAGCTTATAACGAATGTCCAAGACCCAGCCGAAGCCAATCCTGAATGCTTCCCTGCCGCCGCACTTCCGGCATTTCCGTCTTGCGCTGGCCCGCGAGCCCGGCCATCCCGAAGGCGATGCCGAGGTGGCCTACATCATCGTGGCGCCGCTCGATTCGGAGGACCGCATCGACGCAAAGCTATGGCGGAAGCACCGCGAGGCCTGCCGGGTCGTGCGCCAGCGTCCGAACGAAAAGGACCTGCATGGCCATCTCGTGCATCGGCCGGGCGGCGGCTGGGGTTTCCACTACGACGACGAAGCCAGTCAGCCCGACGAGGTCGGCTATCATTTTGCGGACGAGCGCTTCATTGTCGGCGAATACGTTTCGATCAACGAAGGTGGCAAAATGCACACCTATCGGGTGACATCGGTATCGTATCTTTGAGCGATGAGACCGTTTACCGGCCTTGGTGAGGCGGACGCCCAGGCGCGGCTGCGTACCGAAGGTTACAACGAACTCCCCCAACCCGACCGGCGCACACCGCTTCGTATAGCGGTCGAGGTGTTGCGCGAACCGATGCTGTCGCTGCTCCTCGTCGGCGGCATCATCTACCTGGCGCTCGGCGATCTGAAGGAGGCGATCATCCTGGTCGTCTTCGCCACGATGACGATCGTGATCACCGTGGTGCAGGAAACCCGCACCGAGCGCGTCCTGGAGGCGCTGCGCGATCTCACGAGCCCCCGTGCGCTCGTCATTCGTGACGGCAAGCGTCGGCGGATCGCCGGCCGCGAGGTCGTGCGGGGTGATCTCATCGTCCTTGCCGAGGGTGACCGGGTTCCCGCCGATGCGGTGCTCCTGCAGTGCCATGACCTGCAGGCCGACGAATCGACCCTGACCGGCGAATCCGTTCCCGTGCGCAAGGTCGCATGGGACGACCGTCACGGGTCCGGCCCCCGTCGACCGGGAGGCGACGACCTGCCGCAGGTGTTTTCCGGTTCGCTCGTGGTGCGAGGCTCGGGCCTGGCGGAGGTGATCGCCATTGGTGCGCGAAGCGAGATCGGCAAGATCGGCCAATCTCTGGCCGGGCTCGAAACCGAGCCGCCGCGCCTTCAGGCGCAAACCCGGCGCGTCGTTCGGCTGTTTGCCCTTTTTGGCGGCGCGGTGAGCGTGCTGGCGGTCCTGCTCTACGGGTTTATGCGTGGTGGCTGGCTGGACGCGGTGCTCGCCGGAATTGCGCTCGGCATGTCGATGCTGCCGGAAGAGTTTCCGGTCGTCCTCACCGTCTTCATGGCAATGGGCGCCTGGCGGATCTCGCTGGCGCGCGTGCTGACGCGGCGCGCAGCCGCAATCGAAACCTTGGGCTCCGCCACCGTGCTGTGCACCGACAAGACGGGCACCCTCACCGAAAACCGGATGACGATCGTCGAACTGCGTACGATGGATGGGCATGTTTTTCATCCGCACGGCGGAGCGGAAATGCCTGCCGCGTTCCGGACCATCAGCGAGTTCGGCCTGCTTGCGAGTGCGCCGGAGCCGTTCGATCCGATGGAGCGGGCGTTCCATGCCCTGGCGAGCGAACAATTGCCCGAGGGGTCGCCCCAGCACCCACATTGGAAGCTGGCGCACGCCTACGGCCTTCGACCCGACCTCCTCGCGGTAACCCATATCTGGCAACCGGACGGTGAACGAGAGGACTATGTCGTCGCTGCCAAGGGCGCTCCCGAGGCGATTGCTGGCCTGTGCCGGCTCGGTGCCGCCGATCGCGCGGCGCTGACGCAGTCCATCGACGCGATGGCATCGGACGGACTGCGCGTGCTGGGCGTCGCGCGCGCCACGCATGCCGGGCCGAATTGGCCTGATACACCGCGCGAATTGACGTTCGAGTTCCTGGGACTTGTCGGTCTTGCCGATCCGCTCCGCGCCAGCGTCGTCGACGCGGTCCGCGAATGCCGGTCC
>DAIMKE010000301.1:0-6875 GCA_036721875.1 Bradyrhizobium sp.
TTCCACGACCCGCCAATCCCATGGCCGGTGCCAGACCTCTCCATGAAAACCATGGCTGCCGAAGGGAAGCCCCGGACCAGCCGACGGGGCGCCCCCGACTGGAAAGACCTCCTGCCAGCCGCCGGGATAGCTGTCGTAGAACGCCATGCGGGCGTCCGGCGGTGTGACCGCGCGCAGTGCCGGATGCCGAAGCCCGTTGGCAGAAAGCCAGACGAAGTCGGTATCGCTGGTCTTGTGCAGGAATTCGACCACATCGGCACCGCGGCCGACGGCGAAGCTGACACGCAGCTGCTCGTTCTCCAACGTCAGCACGTCCAATCCATGCCAGATGACATGTTTGGTGCGGACGCCCCAGTTCCGTTGCGGGCGGTAGTAGCCGTTCATCGCTCCATAGCCCCGGGCGTCATGGCACCGTCGGACGCACGCGCAACATCAATACAACCAGTGCACCGGTGGCACCCCCGCCGCGTCAAGACGGACTACAGCGATCGAATCTCCGAGCAGGCAGCCGAGATAGCCGGTCCGCAGATCGGGCCCACCAAAGGCGATGCTCGAAAGATTACGCAGCTTCGTCGATGGATTAGCGTCCATATGAGGCCGCCCAAGCGAATTGTCCTGATAGGCCTGCTCGACCCAGGCGACATGGGCCGGGTCGGTCTCGCTCAGCATGATCTCGCAATGCCCGCTTTCCGGATCGATGCGCATCAAAAGGTTTGAGATCACGCCCGCGATCCAGATCTTGCCTTCGACATCGAAGGCAAGCCCGTCTGGGAACTGGCCTTGCCCGAACTCGTAGATCACCTCCTTGGGGCCGAGGCTGGCGTCGTCGCGCAGCGCGAAGCGGCTCAGCCGCCGGCCATAGGTCTCGTTGACATAAATCCAGCGCCGGTCCGGTGAGATCTGGCATTCATTCGTGAAGCCGAGCCCGTCCGCCACGATGCGCGCGCCCTTCTCGTCCATCACGGCAATGAAGCCACTGTGCGAGTCGCTACGGTAGTCGAGCGAGCGCGGGACCATCGTCGTCGAGACGGTGAGCCAGAGCCGGCCGACATGATCGCGCACCAGATAGTTCGAGGGCGCAATCTGGGCGCCGTCGATCTGCGTCCAGTAAGGCGCGACCTGCCCATCGCGCGTCAGGCGCCAGACGCCACCGGCCTCGCTGCCGAGATTTGCAAGGAGAAAGGACCCGTCCGGATCGAGCGCGATACCATTCGGGCGCAGGCCTTCCGGCAGATCGACGGTCTGGCCGGTATAGAGCGTCTGCGTACCATCGGGCCGGAGATGGGCCACGCCGCCGCGCCAGTCGGCGGTGTAGAGATCGCCTTTCGCCGTGGCGAGGACGCATTCGGGACGACTGAGGCCGGAGCCGATCTGCGAGACGTCGTCGAGAGAAAGCGTCATCCGCGCATCAACCAAACCAGGGCCATCGGGATCGCTTCGACATAGGTGACGAGAAACAGCACGCAGAGCGCCAGGATGAACATCGGAATGAGCTCGCGCGAGATCGCCACCATGCCCACACGCGCGATCTTAGCTGCCACGAAGAGCGTGCCGCCAACTGGCGGCGTGTAAAGCCCGATCACGAGGTTGAACACCATGATCAGGCCGAGATGGACCGGGTCGATGCCGAACGCCTTGGCGGTGGGAATGAAGAGCGGCGCCGTCAGCATCAGCGAGGGCAACGGCTCCAGGAAGATGCCAACGAGGATCAGCGCCAGGTTGAGCAGAAACAGAAAGACGTATTTGTTCTCAGCTATGTTTAGGATCGTCTGCGCCAGATTGGCGGGAATCTGCTCGACCGTGATCAACCAGGACAGCGCGCCGGTGGCGCCGACCACAAGCATGACGACGGCGCTGGTGCGGAAGCTCTGCAGCAGCATGCCGGGAACCTGCGCCGGCTTGATCTCGCGATAGACGAACAACGCCAGGACCAGCCCGTAGAATACCGCAACCGAAGCCGCCTCGGTCGGCGTGAAGATCCCGGTGAGGATGCCGCCGAGGATGACGATAGGCATGCCGGAGGCCGGCAGAATGGCCAAGAAGCTCTTCCAGATGTCGGCGCGGCTCGGCATCGCTCCGCCGAGATCGCAGCCCAGCGAGCGACCTTTCCAGACGCAGAGCAGGATCAGGACGAAAGCGAGGGTGAAGGCTGGGAAAACGCCCGAAACGAGGAGCTCGCGTATCGAGACATTGCCGACGAAGCCATAGACCAGCAGCGGGATCGAGAGCGGCATCAACACGCCGATCGTGCCGGCGACCGCGATCAGCGCGGCTGCAAAAGCACGCGGATAGCCACGTTCGGCCATTCGCGGCACCATGATAGAACCGATCGCCGCCGAATCCGCAACGGCCGAGCCCGAGACCGAGCCGAACATGGTGCAGGCTGAGACCGTGACGACGCCGAGCCCGCCCGGCATGAAGGCCAAGAGCGAGCGCGCGAAGTCGATCAGCCGTCGGCCGACGCCGCCATGGGTGATCAGCTCCCCGGTGAAAATGAAGAGCGGGATCGCTGCCAGGTGCAGCGGCTCCAGGCTCGATATGTAGGATAGGAAGATCGCCTCGAGCGGGTAGCTCATGCCGAAGATCCCGATCGTGGCGACCGTCGTCAGCAGGAGCGCCCAGACGAGCGGCATTCCGAGGAGAGCGAGCGCGAAGAAGACCGCGCAGATGACGGCGAGAACCATGTGTCAGTCCTGGAAGGCTTCTTGCGGAAGGGGCTTGTCACGCAGCAGCAGCGCGATCTCGTAGAGCACGAAGACGAGCGCCAGCGTGGAGCCGACGGGCATCGCGAGATACTGCAGCCCCATCGGCACATGGAGCACGGTCAGCTCCTGCCCCATCGTGCTCTCCGTGATGTTCCAGCCATAGGAGATCAGGAGCGTAAGCAGGGCGGCCACACCGAGCCGGGTGGCGAGTTCGACGGCCTTCTGCAGGGCGGGCGGCATCTTGTCGGTAAATTCGGTGATGCGCATATGCGCGCCCCGGCGAGCGGCCGAAGCCCCGCCGAGGAAGGTCCCCCAGAGCAGCACGAACTCGCCGAATTCGGTGTTCCAGGCGAGGTCGCTGTTCAGCGCCACGCGCGCCGCGACATTGGCGAACATCACGACGAGCAGCATGGCGGCCAGCAGCGTCAGGGCAACATCGACCATGTCTCCGAGCCAGCGCAGAGGCGCTGGCTCGGGCAGGTTAGGGCGATAGAGGAAATGCATGCCGGCCTCCGATGATGATTTTCGACGGGGCTCAACTCATACTTTTTCGGATCTCTGCCGCCTCGGCGATGAACTGGTCGACCGCAGTTGCGCCGAACTCCTTGCGGGCACGCTCGACGGCGCCTTCGCTCGCCTTGCGCCAGGCTGAGAGATCCGGCTTGACGATGGTCGCGCCCTTGGCGGTCATCTCTGCCAAGAGCTTTTCGTCATTGGCGCGTACTTCGGTGCGATTCCAGTCGCCGGCTTCCTTCGCCGCCTTGAGGATGCCCTCCTGATCCGCCGCGCTGAGACTCTTGAACGTGCGCTCGGCCATGGCTACCCAGCGCGGCGAATAGACGTGCTGCGACAGAGTGACGTGCTTGGCGACCTCGTAGAAGCGCTGCGAATAGATGGTGTCGATGGGGTTCTCCTGACCGGAGACCGTGTTTTGCTGGATGGCGAGATAAACTTCGGTCACCGGCATCACGACAGGCGAGAAACCGATCGATTCCATGATCCAGCGGATCATTTCGACCGGAGCGATGCGCAGCTTCTTGCCCTTGGCATCGGCCGGGCTGTTAAGCGGGAAGTTCGTGGTGAAACTGCGGAAGCCGGCCTCCCAATTGCCGACGATGCGCATCCCCTTGGCGGGCAGCAGATCCGCCTGCTGCTTGATGAACTTCGAGGTGTCATAGAGCTTCCAGCCCTGCTCATAGGTCTCGGCCAGATAGGGCAAGGCGATCAACGAGAGGTCCTTCACATGGGGAGTAAAGGTGACGACGCCCGTCAGGGCGAAATCCAGCCCGCCGACCTGAAGCTGGTCGAGCGACTTGGCGTCGTTGGCAAGCTGCCCGGAATGGAAGACCTGAACCTTGCAACGGCCTGAAGTATATTTCTCGACCGCTGCGGCGAAACGCATCGCGGCCTCGTTCGCAGCACCAACCGAGGTGTCGGTTCAATTCGTCCACTCAAGCGAGCCATCGAGGGCATCCTCAGAGCCAGAGATCGCATGCGATCGAACCGCCTCCATTGATAGACCAGTAGTTTTCCTTAGGCGTGTCGCGGAGCCGAAGCTACGCCTAGTCATCGCTGCAAGCATCGCCCCATTTTGGCACTTCGTCTGCCCAGCTAGCTGTCCTCTAAGCCAAAGCCAGCTCGTAAGGATTGCGAAATGATACCGTCCCTTCCCGCCGCCGAGCTCACGTCACCGCCTCGTGTTTAAGCACTCGCTAATTCTTTGGATGGTAGGCAATATACAGTACAAACACCCTAGAGCGCTGTCCATAATACGAAATTCTGGAGCAAAGCATGAGCACCGATTATACTATTAGACTGCGAAAGGATGATTACATTGATCAATTAATTCACGGAATTGACCTATAGGCAATCTAGAACCATAGGAGGATTACATTACGTCATTTAATTGCGGACGCTGGACTTAACAAAATGTCGAAACTTCCGTCCAAACGAAGAAACGTCATTCCTTACAGCCGCGACGGCTACCGCGGGGAACACCCTGTTGCTCGGTCGGATGGCAGGCTCGTGCAATGCGAGTCGTTGCTCGAACTAGACGCCCTGATGATGCTCGATGCATTCGATCGTAACATCGTCAATGTAGAAAGCCAGCCCTTTATCGTCAAATATCGACACGATGGACGATTTCGCAAATGGACGCCCGACTTTATGATCGTGCGGACCGGCGTGAAGCCGGAGCTCGTTGAAGTGAAGACGTTAAAACATCTGTATCCAGCAGACCCACTTGCGCGGGCTGAAACGGCTGAGCGCTTCAAGGCCCTCAAAGACGCAACAGAGCAAAAGGGGTTCAAGTTTCGACTGCTGACGGAAGCGGAGATCCGCGTTCAACCTGCTCTTTACAATGCCAAGCTTCTCTGCCGGCACTCATCTCTTCGCCACAACACAGCTCTTATCATTCGTGGGCGAGATGCGCTGCGCTCCATGGCCGACCCGTCGGTCAACGGTTTCCAAACAGCGCTCGGGCCGGATGTGGATGGGTTCAGCCTCGCAATTGTGATGGACTGGCTGGGCCATGCGCTCATGGACCGCAGATCACGCTTTTCGCGAACGTCGACGCTTCTCCCTCTCTAGTTTCACTGGTGCACCATGGACATCGCACTCCGCTTACAGTCGGGCGCGCCCGTACGAATCGATGGGCGTTCGTTCATCGTCGGACCAATCGAAGAGCACGGTCGCGTATTTACCGAAAAGGCCACGGGCCACCAGGTTAGGCTGCCGAACGCCGCACAGCTTCGTATGGCCAGGGAAGCGCGTCTCACCAGCGAGGCCTCATTCCGGGCTATTGAGGAGGAGCGTCGTGGTCTTTTGGAAGCGGATTGGGGAACTTTCACCGCGGCTGAAAGGCAGGTCGCTGAAGAGCGTCAGCGGTTCGTTGCGGCCTTAGACAAAGTGGTTGCGAGAGACAGGTCAAAGAACGTCGTCATAGAAGCTGTGATTGGCCATGTTGAGAGAATGAACCCTCTTGCTCGTCTAAAACCTTCGGCACGATCCGTCCGCGAATGGTATCGTAATTGGGTCATGGCAGGCCGCGATATTAGGGTTTTAGTTGCACTAAACTTCAAGAAGGGGCGTCGAGAGCGGCGCCGTCCCAAATGGATGGATGATGAGATCGATCATGCAATCAACGAGGTGTACGCCGTAGGCACCCGTGGATCAGAGGCAGAAACCCGACGCCGTGCCGCCGATCGGATCCGGGACCGCGCGAAGCGTGAAGGCCTAGTCGTTCCCGATTTGGGCCAAAGGGACATCCTAGGCAAGAACGCGATTAGCAAAGCGCTTAAGCGTCGCGAACAATATGACTTGATCAGCCGACGGTACTCGCGCGAGGACGCCGACAGGATCATGGCCGCTATCGGTATAGGGCCTCAAGGCGACTACCCTCTCGCAGAGGTAGAAATCGACCATACGCCACTTGATATCCTAATCATTGAGAAGGGTGTTTTGCTCGGAAGGCCATGGCTAAGCGCGCTCATTGACCGATACAGCCGCTGCATCATCGGTTTTTCACTGACGTTCCACCCACCTTCATGGACGAGCACGATGATGGCTCTCCAGCACGCCGTCATGCCCAAAGCCGAATACCTTGAAGCACTGACTGGAATTCATGAAGCTTGGGACTGCGAGGGAGTGCCGGACAAACTGTTTACTGATGGAGGAAAGGATTTCCTCTCCGCATCGATGCGTGCAACAGAAGCCGCACTCAATATGACATTGGTTCCACTGCCTCGCAGACGGCCGCAGCTCAAGGGGAAGATCGAGCGTTGGTTCGGCAAGTTAGAACACGCAGTGATCCATACGCTCCCAGGAACGACCTTCTCGAATGTTGTTCAGCGCAAGGGGTATAACGCTGAGCAAGAGGCGGTCTTGTGTCTTGCAGAGCTGAACTGGATCGTCACGAAATGGATCGTCGATATCTATCATCAAGAGCAGCACTCAGCGACCGGTGAGGCACCGATGGATCGCTGGAGACGCGGCATCAATGTCTGCGGCGTCAAGTTGCCACCACCACGCGAACTGCTGGCGCCTCTGACCGGGTTGGTAGTTCCTCGAACGCTGACCAACCAGGGGATCAAATTCAAGACTCTGCGGTGGAATTCAAAGGAGTTTTCTGGACTACGTAACCGGCTCGACACAAACGTCGACGTCCAGGTC
>DAIMKE010000302.1:0-6870 GCA_036721875.1 Bradyrhizobium sp.
CTACAAGAACAAGCGCCGCATATCGATCGAGCCGATGGACAAGACCGAGGAGACCAGGGAGTACCTGATCCCGAAGGGCAAGCACATCCATCTGCAGGACGGGGATATCGTCGAAAAGGGCGATTTCATCGTGGAGGGCAATCCGGCGCCGCACGACATCCTGGCGATCAAGGGCATCGAGGAACTCGCTGCCTATCTGGTCAACGAAATCCAGGAGGTCTACCGGCTGCAGGGCGTGCTCATCAACGACAAGCACATCGAGGTGATTGTCCGTCAGATGCTGCAGAAGGTCGAGATCACCGACCAGGGCGACACCGACATGATCTCGGGCGAACAGGTCGACAAGATCGAGTTCGACGCGCTCAACGTGAAGGCCAAGGAAGAGGGCAAGAAGCCCGCCACGGGAACGCCGGTACTGCTCGGCATCACCAAGGCGAGCCTTCAGACCCGCTCGTTCTTCTCGGCGGCCTCGTTCCAGGAGACTACCCGCGTGCTCACCGAAGCCGCCGTCAACGGCAAGGTGGACCCGCTGGAAGGCCTCAAGGAGAACGTCATTGTCGGCCGGCTGATCCCGGCGGGCACCGGCGCTTCGATGGCCAAGATCCGCGAAGTCGCGGTCAAGCGCGACAAGCTGATCCTCGACGAGCGCGAGAAGCAGACCGCCATCGTGCCGACGGCCCCGGAAGCCGAGCCGCTGGCCCTGCCGCCGGCGGAATAGGGCCCCCGCAGAAATACGGTACCGAGACAAAAGGCCGGCGCAAGCCGGCCTTTTTGCTGCTTTCTTTGCTTGTTGCGGTGCGAGGGCTCGCTTTGTTCATCTTTCTTTCAAGGTGAAAGGCGTTTTTGTTAGTGTGGATTAGACCGACCGTTCCTGAGGGCAGGACGCGGCGGTGGGGCGACGGAACGGACATGCTTGATCTTGCAATCGTTGGCGGCGGCCCGGGCGGGCTGATGAGCGCCTGGTACCTGAAGAAAAAGCTCGGCGATCTCTGCCGCGTGACGATCTACGAGGCCTCCGATCGGGTCGGCGGCAAGATCCTGTCGCGCAAGTTCGATTCAGCGCCGGCGCTGTACGAGGCCGGCGTCGCGGAGATCTACGATTATTCGATGAGCGGTCCCGATCCGCTGCGCGAACTGATCCAGCATTTCGGCCTGCAGACGATCCCGATGGACGCCGAGCAGGTGCAGCTTGATGGCGAACTGCTCGACGATGTGCCGGGCATGCGCCGCAAATATGGCCCGAAGACCGCTGCCGCGATCGAGGCGTTCCGCAAGCGTTGCTCCGACCTGGTGTCGCCAATCGAATATTACGAAGGCGTCGGCGCGCACGACAACGAGCATCCCTGGGCCTACATGACCTGCGAGGAAGTGCTCGACAAGGAGGTCGCCGATCCCACGGCGAAGCGCTTCCTCAAGGTCATGGCGCGATCGGACATCGCGACCGAGAGCCACAACACCAATGGCCTGAATGCGCTGAAGAACTTCGTGATGGATATCGACGGCTATATCGGCCTGTATTCGATCCAGAACGGCAACGAGCAACTGATCGAGTGCCTCCGCTCCGAGGTCGATGCCGACATCCAGCTCAATCATCGGGTGCTCAAGGTCGGCAAGACCGAGGCCGGCCGCTATCAGCTCGACATGATGAACGGCAAGGGGCCGGAGACGCGCGATTTCGATCTGGTGCTGATGTGCCTGCCGCACTCCTGGCTCGCGACCATGCGCTGGGACGGCGAAGAGCTGCGCAAGTCGATGGTCAAGCACGTCGCCTATTTCGACCGGCCGGCGCACTACCTGCGGGTCTCGATCCTGTTCGACGAGCCGTTCTGGGGCGAGCAGATACCGGGCGCCTGGTTCATGTCGGAAGCCTTCGGCGGCTGTTGCGTCTACAACGAAGGCGCGCGCCATGACGTCGGCAGGCACGGCGTGCTGAACTGGCTGATCGCCGGCTCCGATGCACTGGCGTTCGCCAATCTGAGCGACGAGGAATTGATCGACGCCGCGCTGAAATCGCTGCCGGCCTCGTTCGGCAACGTCCGCGACCATTTTCTGGAAGGCAAGATTCACCGCTGGCTGTCGTCGGTGAACGCACTGCCCGGCGGCTTGCCGGTCCGTGACGTCATGACCAACCATCGGCCCGAGCCGAAGCAGCATCCGGGCATCGTGGTGGTCGGCGATTATCTGTTCGATTCGACCCTGAACGGGCTGCTCGACTCCTCCGATGCCGCGACCGACATCATTCTCACCGAGATGATCCGGCTGCGCCGCGCCCGCACGCAGGTGGGAACGGTTGTCTCCGACAAGATCGACCGCGACTATTTCGACAATTACCGTGGCATCGGACCCTACAGCGAGGCCTGGAGCCGGTTTACCGATCCGGCCTATCTGACCGACCTGATCAAGATCGTCTGGAGCAGGGCGAGGGGCTACAAGCTGCTGGTTGCCGGCTCCGCCAGCGGCGAGCTGATCGGTGCGCTGCGCGAACGCGGCATCGACGCCTGGGGCATCGAAAACAACCGCGCGATCCACGCCAGGACGCCGAAAGCGCTGCGGAAATTCAACAAGCTCGGCTCCATCGTCGACATGCCGTTCAAGGACGATGAGTTCGATTTCGTGTTCGAGACCAGCCTGTGTCACGTCGCGGAAAAGCAGGTGCCGCGGGCAGTGCGCGAATTGCACCGTGTCGTCAAGACGGGGGTGGTATTCGGATCGGTGACGTCGGACATGGCGCCGGCGCTGATCGACCGCTACGACCTGCTGCGCGGGGTGAAGAAGCTCGGCACCTGGTGGGAATGGTCCGAGTTGTTCTTCGGCAACGGATTCGACCTTTCGATGCATCGCCGCGACTGCACCGACGCGCTGTGGGCGGCGACGCTGGCCGCCAACAAGGGGCCGGGGCAGTGGTACGCCGACGCCGACAGCCTGCGCTATTCGTTTTTCGACAAGGTCGAATCGGACGACTAGACGGGGCGGCCGGGCCGGTGAATCAGCGCCGGCCGCGCCAATTGTTTTGCCGAAGTCATCCCGATCGCATAGGATCGCCGCGGTAGCACTTGCGGCTACCGCGCTCGTTCTGCGGTCATGCCGGCCGTGCAGCATCGGTTGGTTTCATGGCGCCCAAGCCTCCTTCCTCGGATGATCGGAAACCCGCGTCGGCGGACGATCCTGAGCTCGAGAAGAAGCTCTCGCCGGGGGCTGTGCCGACGGGCTCGGCCACCGCCACCGCCACCGGCAAGGCGGCGGGTGCACCATCCGGCGATGACGGCGACGACGACAGGGATGATGAGCTGGAACTCGATGACGATGATGATGACGAGGATCTCGTCGTCTTCACCGCCAAGGAAGCCGCCGGCGCGCTGGCCACGATCTACGGCTTCGTCAGGCCGGATCTGGGCAAATACAGGAAGCTGGTAGCGTTCGTTACTTTCGGCGTGCTGGTGGAGACGCTGTTCAACGTCATCATGCCGTTGAGCCTGAAATTCCTGATCGACGATGCGCTCGGCGAGGAGGATTTCCAGGCGCTGTACAAGATCCTCGGCGTGCTCGCGGTCGCGGGCATCATCACCTCGATCATCGCGGTCTGGTACGAGCGCTGGGATGCGCGGCTGGCGGCAGGGCTGATCGCTGACACGCGGACGCGGCTGTTCGAACACGTCCAGAACCTGCCTTCGTCCTATTTCGCAAAAACCAAGCGCGGCGAGATTCTCTCGCGCTTCTCGATCGACCTCGCGGCCTACGAGAACTCGATCAAGACCTTTGCCAACAGCGCGGCGCTGCCGTTCCTGGAATTGATCGCCGGCATCATCCTGATGCTGTTCCTGAACTGGCAGCTTGCGGCAATCGCCCTGCTGGTATTTCCGATCACGCTGATCGGGCCGCGGATCCTGACCCCGAAAGCAGTACAGGCCAATTACGAGCAGAAGCTCAACGAGGCGGCGCTGCTCGGCACGGTGCAGGAAAACGTGGCGGCGCAGGCGGTGGTGAAGGCATTCAGCCTGCAGCGGCGGACGCTCGGCTGGGTTCACGATGCGCAACCAGGAAGTGCGCATCAAGACCGCTTCTGCCGTGTTCCTGTCGACCATGGTCGAGCGTACCGTCACGATCTCGGTGTTGCTGTTGCACCTCGTGGTGCTGGCGATCGGCGCCTATCTCGCCACCAAGGGCCAGATCACCATCGGCACTTTCGTCACCTTCGAGAGCGCGTTCTGGGAGGTGTCGTACAACATCGCCCACCTGATGCATTTCATTCCGGTGTCGATCCAGTCGGCGGCGGCGGTGCGGCATATGCAGGAATTGCTGGATGAACCGACGCGTGGCGCCGATCGTGCAGGCGCGCCTGATCTGCCGCCCATCACCAACGACATCAGCTTCGAGCGCGTCACCTTCAAGTACGAAGGCAGCGAAGTTCCGGTGCTCGACAATTTCAGCCTCAAGCTCGATGTCGGCAAGCGCATCGCGATCGTAGGACCCAGCGGTTCGGGCAAGAGCACGCTGCTCAACCTGATCCTGCGCCTCTACACGCCGGACGAAGGCCGCGTGACCATCGATGGCGTCGATATCCGAAAGGTGACCCGCGAGTCGCTGCGCAAGGGCATGGCGATCGTGTTCCAGGAGAACATGCTGTTCAACATGTCGATCCGGGAAAACATCCGGCTCGGCAAGGAGGGCGCCAGCGACGCGGAGGTCGTGGAAGCTGCGCGCAAGGCCGAGATCCACAGCTACATCATGAGCCTGCCGCAGAAGTACGACACGCCGGTCGGCGAGCGCGGCGATACGCTGTCGGGCGGCCAGCGCCAGCGCATCGCGATCGCGCGCGCCATCATCCGCAATCCCGCGCTGCTGCTGCTCGACGAAGCGACCTCGGCGCTCGACCAGACCACGGAAGCCGCGATCAACCGCACGCTTCTGAACGTGGCGGAGGGGCGGACCATGATCTGGTCGACCCACCGCCTGACGTCGGTGGTCGAAATGGACGAGATCATCGTGATCTCGGGGGGCAAGGCGATCGAGCGCGGCTCGCACGCACAATTGCTTGCTGCCAACGGCGTCTATCGCAAGCTCTGGGACGACCAGGGCCACCGGCAGCATGACGCCACCGGTCAGGCTGACGACGACAACGAAGACGATGATGACGACGACGAGGATGAAGAGGAGTAGGCGCGGCGTTTGATCGCATGTCGATCCCGGCCCTCATTTTGGCGCCTGAAGGGCAAATGAAACGCTTGTCTGTGTGCTCGCTCAGGTTGCCCGATTGAGAAGATGGCGCTTCAGATAAATTTATCCGGGTATAATTAAGGTGTTGTTTGGGGCGGAATCGGCGACTCGGGCTGCGAGTCAAGGAAGGGATACCAGCGCAGAACGGCGCGGATGCCGTTTCCGGGTTCGCGACAAGCGCTGAAATCCGCAGCCGCCATAGGCATTTCCAGAGTTGTTCTTTCGCTTGACTTCACTACCCACCGCTTATAGAAGACGGCCACTTAACGACAGGCGGTGAGCTACGCCAGCGTCGGAACGGAACACCCTTCAAATCCTGTTTGGACTGCGACGGGCACCAACCTCGACGAATGCCGCTCAAACGCTGTCGATCATATTGCTAGGCAATGCCAGGACGATTTTAGTTCTCTTGAGCACGTCCTCTAGAGAGTGAACTCGGATGCATGACCTCGAAAGCAGGCCGAACAGCGAACGCTGACCGGTCCTAATTCGCGGTCCTCTGTGGCGTCGAAGCGCTTTCCGCTCAGCGATGAGTGGTTGGCGCGATTTCGTTTTGCGTGGAAGTTTTTTCGCGCAGGGCGGGCCGAACGGGACGGCTAGTTCCGAGAAGAATTTGCGGTGCCATTCAAGGCGCCGCGCGAACTAAAGGGTGAAGGCTGACATGCCGACGATCAACCAGCTGATCGCAAATCCGCGTGCGGTGCAGAAGTCACGCAAGAAGGTGCCGGCGCTGCAGCAGTCGCCGCAGAAGCGCGGTGTTTGCACGCGCGTCTACACCACGACCCCGAAGAAGCCGAACTCGGCGCTTCGCAAGGTCGCCAAGGTGCGCCTGACCAACGGCTTCGAGGTGATCGGCTACATCCCGGGTGAAGGCCACAACCTTCAGGAGCACTCGGTAGTCATGATCCGCGGCGGCCGCGTCAAGGACTTGCCGGGCGTTCGCTACCACATCCTCCGCGGCGTCCTCGATACCCAGGGCGTCAAGAACCGTAAGCAGCGTCGTTCGAAGTACGGCGCGAAGCGTCCGAAGTAATCAGGAACGGAATCGATGTCTCGTCGCCATTCTGCTGAAAAGCGTGAAGTGAACCCGGATCCGAAGTTCGGGAACGTCATCATCACGAAGTTCATGAACTCGATCATGTACGACGGCAAGAAGTCCGCCGCCGAGAGCATCGTCTATGGCGCGCTCGCCATGATCGAAGCCAAGACCAAGCAGGGCCCGCTGCCGGTGTTCGAGCAGGCGCTGGAAAACGTCATGCCGACGATCGAAGTGCGCTCCCGCCGCGTCGGTGGCGCCACCTACCAGGTGCCGGTCGAAGTTCGCTCGGTTCGCCGTCAGGCGCTGGGCATTCGCTGGATCATCACGGCCGCGCGCGACCGCAACGAAAAAACGATGACGGAGCGGCTCTCGGCCGAGCTGCTCGACGCGTCGAACAACCGGGGAAATGCTGTCAAGAAGCGTGAAGACGTGCACCGGATGGCGGAAGCCAACCGTGCCTTCTCGCACTATCGCTGGTAACGGCGAAGAACGGATTTAAGGAACAGCCCATGCCCCGCCAACATGCCATCGAGAACTACCGCAACTTCGGTATCATGGCGCATATCGACGCCGGCAAGACCACGACGACCGAGCGCATCCTCTATTACACGGGCAAG
>DAIMKE010000303.1:0-6868 GCA_036721875.1 Bradyrhizobium sp.
ACGGCTTACTTCGTGCTCTCCCCAGTGAACGGCTCTTTTGCCACTGTCATCCCCAAGAAGCTTGCTTCCCAGGAACTTGACGCCAGCACCGCGACGTCAGGACCACACGACTTCGCCGTACGCATCATGCGCGCTCGTCTTCTGCGCAATCCGCGTCCACCGCATCCCACCGCGCGTTCGTGACGATCGCGAGCCGCCCCTCGTAACGGGTGAGACGCGCGGAATTATAGCGATGATTTGCCCGACAGGCAGAGCGGAATATTTTTACGCGAAGGGATGGACGGCGCGATCTGGTCCGATGTGGAAGTGATTTGCCCGACAGGCAAAGTGCATGCAATTTCGGCATTCACGACACCGGACGCCGCGCGCGCCTGAACAACCGGCTATGGTTGATCCAGCCTCAGGCGACCGACCGGTTCGCCGCCGCTTCCACCGCGGACCACGACGATCTCGCCGCTGGCCGGCGAGATGCCCGTCAACGCCTGAATGTTCGCGCCGTGCGTCGAGACCAGCAGGTTACCCTGCCCGGTCCATTTCGTGAGCAGCGCGCGGGCGCCCGCGGTCAGCGACTCCCGTTGATCGCGCAGCACGAACACATTGCCGAACGTCGTTTCCGTCGCGACGGGGCCGAGGTTCAACAGCCTGGCCGTATCGATGCAGCGGCACCATGGCGAGCTCAGTATTTTCTCGAACGCAATGCCTTCCGATTTCAGGCGCGCGCCGATCTTTTCAGCATCCGCCCGTCCCCTGGCGCTGAGGTTGCGCTGCGTGGCGCAGTCATCGACACGGAATCCCGGCGGATCGCCGAAACCGCCCGGCGCATCGGCGTGACGCATCAGGGCGACGTGGCCGCCCGCCCGCAACGCCTTCCAGGCATTGGCGGCATCGTCAGCGCGCGCGATTTCTGACGCGCCCGAGAAGCCGAGAACAATCGCGAGGACGGCGATGCGCATGCGGAACATGGTGGGGCCTCCACTCAGAAGTATGCGATCAGGCGGCCCGCGCAGATGACGCCGAACCACAGTACGAGCGACGCGAGCGCCGTGGCCCTGGCTGCCCCGGGTGCTTCGTCGCCCCATCGCTCGATGTGGCGCCATGAACCGGCATGCGCGATCACAACATTGACCAGCGCCGCCGCAAGCAGCAGCAACTTGGCCTGGAATGCCGGATTTTTCACGACATGCGACGCATCGGCGCTGAACAGCAGGAACCCCATGCCGATCGCGAGAACGAAGCCCGCGCGCGACATCGGCAAGAGCAGTTGCGCCATCGGCTTGATGGCAATCGCGCGCCCCAGTCCGAGCAGCCTCAAATCGAGTGCCAGGATCGAGCCCACCAGCACCACGAAGCCGATGATGTGCAAAATCTCGACCGCGGGATAAAGCGCGGGTGACGCGCGCATGGCATGGCCCAGCGCACTTTCCTGCAGGCTCAGGAATATCGATGGGCCCGCCTGGTGCTCCACGGCGCTACCGCAGTTCGATGCGCTTGCCGTCGAGCACGATGTATTCGATGCGCGCCTCGTCCGGCCTGGTCGTATGAGGGTATCCGAACACAGTGCAGGTCTTGCCGGGCGCGATCATGTCGGCGGTCGCGCCGCGCGCCTGCATGCGCGATGGCGGCGCCAGGATGAAGTGCCAGTGTTTGCCGTCGACCTCCATCTCGATCTCGCAGTGCGGATTCTCGAAGGCCGACTTCAGGATCTTGCCGGTGACGGTGAACGATTTCGACGTGTCGTATCCGCCCCAGCCGTGATGGGCGAAGGCCGGGACTGGCGCGACGAGCGCTGCCAGCGAAAGGAACAGGCGACGGTTGATTGAAGCCATGGCGGAGCCTCCATCCGATCGTAAAGACCAGAACATCGATCCGCGCCATCCATAGCGCGAATCCCGACGCGGCGCTCGCACGATTGCAGAAGGCTGATGCCTACAGCCCGGTATACCCGGCCTTGACCGGATCGTTGCTGCCGTCGAGCTGGCGCAGATAGGTCAGCCCGCACACGGTCAGGCGGTGCGTATCCTTTTCGCCCGCTTCCACCAGGGTGGCGACGTAGTCCGTCACCTTGGTGCGCGCCTCGTCGCTTGCCGCGGCGGTGCGGTTCACGAGCATGTCATAGGTGTGCATGATGCGATCGATGGCCGCTTGCATGGAATTCTCCTGATTGATGTGATGCGGTCAGGCCGATGTGCCGGCTTCGAACTTGGCGATCGCCTTGTTGGCGAGCCTGAGCCTGTTGTATTCGCCGTGCTGGAACATCCTGACGATGATTTCGAGCAGCCGCTCATCGGTGGAAAAGGTGTCGGCGATGGCGCCGGTCCTGTGCAGATAGTTCGAGGCGATGGCATAGGCGTCGCCCACCACCTCGACATTCATGACCTGCAAACCGCGTTCGACCAGCATGCCGCACCTCTGCCGTGACTGAGACGAGAATGCGCAAAGGCGGGAATGGTTCCATGTCGGGAAAACGGCCGTTTCCGGGCCGAAAAATCGGCGCCCAGGCCCCCGCGTGACTTGAAACCGGCAGTATCGGGTGGACCAAAAACAAAACGCACCGGAACCGGAAAACCGGAGCCGATGCGTCTTGAGCAAGGCTTGCTGCCTTGCCAGTTGATCTGTCCGCTTCTGGCTGCCGGTCTTTTGAGCGGCCGGCTTGGCCGTTGGGCGGACTGCAGAATTCTTCGAAATTCTCAGAGACGATACAGGATCTGGTCGGTCCAGAACCGCTCGAGGCGGTGCAGCGACTTGTTCAGGGTCGCGAACTCCTCGTTCGAGATGCCGCCGACCTGCTCCACCGTCTTGACGTGCTTCTGATAGAGCGCGTCGACGATCTTGCGGATTTCCTGGCCCTGCGGGGTCAGGCGGATGCGGACCGAGCGGCGATCGACGCGCGAGCGCTGGTGATCGAGGAAGCCGAGTTCGACCAGCTTCTTCAGGTTATAGGAGACGTTTGAGCCGAGGTAGTAACCGCGCGTGCGCAGTTCGCCCGCGGTCAGCTCCTTGTCGCCGATGTTGTAGAGCAACAGCGCCTGCACCGAGTTGATGTCGGCGCGGCCGCGGCGATCGAATTCGTCCTTGATGACGTCGAGCAGCCGGCGGTGCAGACGTTCCACCAACGTCAGCGCTTCCAGATAGAGCGGCTGAACCGGAGCTCCGGCAACGCGCTCAGCGGTTTCCACCGCCGTTGCAACGGCTTTGATCATGACACTTCCCCTGTAGTCGATTTTCGACTTATTTCGACGAAACTTTAGTCCCGCCTGATAGCTTCAACTTAAGGGGGCGGTTTGAAGATCCGCTTAAATAAGAGAATAAAGAGATCATGAATTTAAGACGGTGAATCGTCGATTAAGCCCATGGATAAAGGACTTTTCGCAACTTTTCATTGACGCTGGAAGGCCGATGTTCACGCTTCGTCTGCCCGCCCTGTCGCATTCCAAAACAGGTCGGGTCGAAATCGAAAGGCTCGCGTAACGGATGTGGCGAAATCCGTACGGTGACTGAAAGGTTACCGAAGAAATTATTTCAAATCTTACGGGATCGCGTCGCGAACCCGGCCTCGGACAGCGAGTAACGGCGCAAACCAACGCCCGCCACGCCCACACAGGAAAAAGCCGGCCCGCCGTCGGCCAGCGCAAAGCCGGCTGACAAAATATGCCAAGAACCAGAAATCGGCCCCGACGGCGGTCCCACAGAAGCGGTCGCCGGGAAGAGTTCGGGAAACGCGGTCTGTGATCGCGACCTAGCAGAGCCGCCAGAGTCCGTCTTCTCACTGCGCGCATACGAACAGGCAAAAAGGCCTTGCTGGCCGCATTCCGCCGAGCTGTCGCTGCGACGCAACAACTAACGCCTGCCATCGTATCGCCTGACGCGAGTAGCTGGTGCCGGCTACGGCGGCCGTTCGCGCGCGGCCATCCACGCCAGCACGAGATAGGCCGCCAGCATCACGGCCTCGAGCCCCACGACCACGAGGCTGCCGCCATAGATGCCCGGAAACATCAGCTCGATCACTGCCATCGACACCACGGTCGTGAGCCACACCACGGCGCCCCACGGCGTCGCAAGCCAAAGCCCGACCGCGGCGACGAGCTCGATCACGGCGAAATAGACGGTCGCGGTCTGCCAGGCCATCGACTGATTCTCGAAAGCCTCTTCTTCGCCGCCGATGAAGCCGGTCACCTGCGCCCAGTGGTAGAGGCCCTTCATGATCGAGATGACGGCCATGACGCGCAGGAACAGCACCAGCCGCCGCGTCCACACATTTTCGTCGGACTCGATGCGTTCGGACGACATCGCCGCCACCGACATCGCGCCGTCCCTGGCTCTGTCGCGGCCCTGGTCGCGCGCCGAAGTGTCAGACATGGGAACGGACCTGGTCGCGGACCTGGTCGCGGACCTGGCAATCGGCCCCGGAATCAGGACTCGGCGCATGCTGGAATGTCGTCATGGCCGCACTCTTGGCCCGCCCGGACGGTAAAATCAATTGCCGATGAGATGGATCAAGGCGCGGTGACGAGGCACCTTCAAGGTGCTAGAACTGGAACAAATCCAAATCCACCCCGCCGCCTCAGGAGTACCATCACATGGCGATCAAGTTCGGGCGCCCGATCGAAATGCGTGACGCGCCGCGACGGCAGACCGCCCTCGCGCCCCATCCGCTCGACCTCGCGATCCGGCCGCGGCGTAATCGTAAGTCGGAGTGGGCGCGGCGGCTGGTGCGGGAAAACGTGCTGACAACCGACGATTTGATCTGGCCGATGTTCGTGGTCGACGGCCACAATGCGCGCACGCCGATCGCCTCGATGCCCGGCGTCGAGCGTCTCACCGTCGACCAGGCGGTGCGCGATGCCGAACGCGCGATGAAGCTCTCCATCCCCTGCATCGCGCTGTTCCCCTACACAGAACCGTCCTTGCGCGACGAACAGGGGTCCGAGGCGTTGAACCCGGACAATCTGGTCTGCCAGTCGGTGCGCGCGATCAAGAAGGAATTCCCCGAGATCGGCGTGCTCTGCGACGTCGCGCTGGATCCCTTCACCAGCCATGGCCATGACGGGCTGCTGGAGGACGGCAAGATCCTCAACGACGAGACGGTGGCGGTGCTGGTCAAGCAGGCACTGGTGCAGGCCGAGGCCGGCTGCGACGTCATCGCGCCGTCGGACATGATGGACGGCCGCGTCGGCGCGATCCGCGCGGCGCTGGATGAGGCAGGTCACCTCGATGTGCAGATCATGGCCTATGCGGCGAAATACGCCAGCGCCTTCTACGGCCCGTTCCGCGACGCCATCGGCTCGGCGAAGACGCTGACCGGCGACAAGCGCACCTACCAGATGGACAGCGCCAATTCCGACGAAGCCCTGCGCGAGGTCGAACTCGACATCGCGGAAGGCGCGGACATGGTGATGGTCAAGCCCGGCATGCCCTATCTCGACGTCATCCGCCGCGTGAAGGACAATTTCTCGATGCCGACCTTCGCCTACCAGGTGTCGGGCGAGTACGCGATGATCGCCGCCGCCGCCAACAACGGCTGGATCGACGGCGACCGCGCGATGATGGAAAGCCTGCTCGCCTTCAAGCGCGCCGGCGCCGACGGGGTTTTGACGTATTTCGCGCCGAAAGCGGCAGAGAAGATCAAGGCCCAGGGGTAACTCTCTCGTCGTCCCGGCGAACGCCGGGACCCATAACCACGGCCGTGCGTGGTAGCGAAGACAACTGGCCCCATCGCTCTATCGACGGGCCGCGGCGTATGGGTCCCGGCGTTCGCCGGGACGACGGGAGATATTTTCCGCAGCCTCGGCCCCACGAATATTGCACGTTCTGAATGGTCGCAGGCTCTTGCGAGCGCGTCGCCGGTTCCCATGTTTGCCTCGGGATATCAGGAGGACGGACCATGTCTTACAGCGGCCCTGGCAACACCGGTGACGGCGGATGGCGGAATGATGGCGGGGTGCGGCCGCATGCGTTCGATCCGAATACGCAGCCGGAACTGTTTCGCAGCGTGCTGACGCGGCGGGTCTTTGCGTTTCTGATCGACCTCGTCGTGCTGACGGTGCCGGTCATCCTCGGCTACATCTTCATCGCCGTGTTCGGCGTGATCACGCTCGGCCTGGGCTGGATGCTGTTCTGGCTGGCATGGCCGGCGACGGTGGTGTGGGCGATCGTCTACTACGGCGCCTCGATCGGCGGCCCCCACTCGGCTACCATGGGCATGCGGGCGATGGACCTGGAGCTGCGCACCTGGTACGGCGCGCCCGGCTATTTCGTGCTCGGGGCGACGCATGCCGTATTGTTCTGGATTTCGATCTCGTTCCTGACGCCGCTGGTGCTGCTGGTCGGCCTGCTCGACGGTCGCCGCCGGCTGCTGCACGACATCATCCTGGGAACCGTGGTCATCAACAGCTCGGTCCGCACCCAGGTGACCCCGGCAGCGCGAACTTATTGACCCGCGGTAAACCAATTGACCGTTAAGCTCCGGAGCGCGAATGTAGTGTGATTGTGTTTCAGAGGCGTGACGACCTGACGTGACCCAGCACTCGCGTGACACCCCCCAGTTCTACCTCACGGCGCCCTCCCCCTGCCCGTATCTGCCGGGCCGGCACGAGCGCAAGGTGTTCACGCATCTGGTTGGCGACAAGGCCGGCGACCTCAACGACCTCCTGACCCATGGCGGCTTCCGGCGCAGCCAGTCGATCGCCTACCGCCCGGCCTGCGACCAGTGCCGCGCCTGCGTCTCGGTGCGCGTCGTCGCCAACGAGTTCCGGCCCTCGCGCAATTTCAAGAAGGTCCTGGCGCGCAACGCCGACATCGTCGGCGAGCAGCGCAGCGCGGTGCCGACCTCCGAGCAATATTCGGTGTTCCGCGCCTATCTGGACGCGCG
>DAIMKE010000304.1:0-6857 GCA_036721875.1 Bradyrhizobium sp.
CCTTATAGAAGTCGGAGACGGGCCATGGCTCACAAAAAAGCAGGCGGTTCATCGCGGAACGGACGCGATTCAGCGGGCAAGCGCCTCGGGATCAAGGCCTATGGCGGCGAGTACGTGATTCCCGGCAACATCATCGCCCGGCAGCGCGGTACCACCTGGCATCCCGGCCTTAATGTCGGCATGGGCACGGATCATACTCTGTTCGCCAAGGTCGAGGGTCATGTCGAATTCCGTGCAAAAGGCAATGGTCGCACTTTCGTATCGGTTGTTCCGATGACGGAGGCTGCTGAATAGCACGGTGGACAAAATCGAGTCCGCCGGGTCCTGTTGAACCGGCGGAGTCGAACAAGGGCTCCAAGGGGAGGCGGGAAACCGGCCTCCCCTTTTCATTTTGCGCATTCCCGCACTCAGGAGCCCGACATGTTGCAGGACATCCCGATTCCGGCCTCGACGCTGCGCGAGGCGAGTAGCTGCGTCCTCGAGACCGAACGGCTGACATTGCGCAGGCCGACGCTCGCGGACGTAAAAGCGATTGCGCAACTCGCCAACGATCGCCGCATTGCTGAAAACACCCGCCGCCTGCCACACCCCTATGAGCAGGACCATGCGGTCGAGTTTGTGCGGGCAACTGCCGCCGCCAAAACCGAGGCGGTGTTTCTGATCGAGCAGAACTTTTCGGCCATCGGCATGGTCGGCATCGACCGCAGCGAGCCGGAGGCGCCCGAGCTCGGCTATTGGCTCGGCGTCGAGCATTGGGGCCAGGGCTTCGGCACCGAAGCCGCGCGCGCGGTGATCGACTTCTTCTTCGAGGAATCCGATGCCGAGCACCTGATATCAGGCGCCCGCGTCGCCAATCCGGCGTCGCGGAACATCCTGGAGAAATGCGGCTTCCAGTGGAGCGGCGTCGAGCTGCACCGCTTCGAGGCGCTGGGATCCTCCACCCCGGTCGACCGCTTCCGCCTGACACGCAGCGTCTGGTCGTCGCTGAAGAACTGGGCCTCGTCGACGCGGCGAGAGCGGTAGCTTGCGCTACAACAACACTGTCGTCCCGGCTCGAGGCCGGGACGACAGCTGTGCAAGTCGCTCACGCCGGTGGATTCACCACCGTTTCCTCGCGGCCGAGCTGCTGCTCGCGCATGAAGATGTAGAATCCCGCGCCGATGATGATGGCCGCGCCGACGAGCGTCGAGATCGACGGCACGTCGCCCCACACCACGAAGCCGAAGATCACCGCCCAGACGATCATCGAATATTGATAGGGCACCACGACGCTGGCCGGCGCCAGCTTCAGCGAGCGGTTGATGCACAGCAGCGCGACGACCGAAGTAACGCCCGCTATCGCAAACAGGGCCAGGCTGTCGAGCGTGGGCGTCACCCAGCCGATCGGCGACATCAGCGCGCCCAGCAGAAACGTGCCGCCGAACTGGGTCGTCGTCAGCACGATATCAGGCGTCGTGCGCAGCGAGCGCGTGATCAGCATCAGGAACGCAAACGACAGGCTGCCGCCGAGCGCGATCATCGCAGGCCAGCTTACGGTTTGCGTGGACGGACGCAGCGCGATCAGCACGCCGCAGAACCCGATCAGGATCGCCGTCCAGCGCCGCCAACCAACACGTTCGCCGAGCACGATGCCGGAAAGCGCCGTGACGAAAATTGGCGAAGCCAGGTAGTAGGTGATGACGTCGGCCAGCGGCAGGTAGACGGTGGCGAGAAAGAAGGCGGCGACTTCAAGCGTCGAGAGCAGCACGCGAAGCAGTTGCAGCCAAGGGCGTTCGATACGCCTGAACTCGGCGCGCTGCCTCCAGATCAGCGGGAACAGCAGCAGCAGCGCCGCGCACGCGCGCAGCCACATCAATTGCCCGACCGAATAGGTCGCGACCATGTACTTTCCGAGCGCATCGCCGAACGAGAACATGAAGATCGACAGCAGCATCAGTCCGATGCCGGCCAGCCGCGCGGAACGCTCGTCATAGCTGGAGATCTTGCCGAACAGGCTCATGGGGGACAGGCGCTTCCTGCGTATCTTGGCCGGACGTGTTCCGGCCCTTTCACGTCTTTTGTGCAGCACGTTTTAAAGACGTGGATGCCCGGGACAAGCCCGGACATGACGAATTGAATCAATTGTCGCAGCCGCGCCCCTGCAGTACCGGTAGATCACACTGAAAAGAAACGGCAGGAAACCGACATGACCGACTTCGACCCCGCCCGGCATCGCATGGTGAGCGAACAGCGCTGGTTCGAGGACTTTGTGCTCGGCGAGCGTTTCGTGATCCCGAGCCGGACCCAGACGTCGGCGGTATTTGCCGCATTCCAGACCGCCAGCGGCGACACCCATCCAATCCACTACGACGTCGAGTTCTGCCGTGCCCGCGGCATGCCGGACCTGCTCGCACATGGCTTCCAGACCCTGGTCCACACTGCACCGGGCGCCGGGCTGTTCCCCTATATCGTCGAGGATTCGCTGGTCGGATTCCTCGAACAGTCGAGCAAGTTCTTAAAGCCGGTCTATGCCGGCGACACCATCTATCCAGCGCTCGAAGTGACGGAGCTGGTGCCCGGCCGCACCACCGGCGCGGTGACGCTGCGTTCGACCGTCTTCAACCAGCGCAAGGAACTGGTGCTGGAAGGGATGCAGAAGTTTCTGGTGCGGCGGCGCCCAACTCCATAGCGCATCGGCCAGAACGGCCAGAAAAGGCCCGAAAATTAAGGCTTTTCGCCAATGTGGTACCGCTTGAGGGTTGCCGTCAGGCGTCCCCTGCCCTACCTAGTGGCCATCATGAAATTCCTTGACGAGGCAAAGGTCTACATCCGCTCCGGCGACGGCGGCAACGGCTGCGTGGCGTTCCGCCGCGAGAAGTTCATCGAGTTCGGTGGACCTTCCGGCGGCAATGGCGGCCGCGGCGGCGACGTCATCGTCGAGGTGGTCGACGGGCTGAACACGCTGATCGACTACCGCTATCAGCAGCACTTCAAGGCGCAGAAAGGCACCAATGGCATGGGCAAGGACCGCCATGGCGCCAACGGCAAGCCGATCGTGCTGAAGGTGCCGGTCGGCACGCAGATCTTCGACGAGGATCGCGAGACGCTGATCCACGACTTCACCGAACTCGGCGAGAAATTCGTTCTTGCCGAAGGCGGCAATGGCGGCTTCGGAAACGCGCATTTCAAGTCCTCCACCAACCGCGCGCCGCGCAACGCCAATCCCGGCCAGGAAGGCGAGGAACGCTGGATCTGGCTGCGGCTGAAACTGATCGCGGACGCCGGCCTCGTCGGCCTGCCCAATGCCGGCAAATCGACTTTCCTCTCCGTCGTCAGCGCGGCCAAGCCGAAGATCGCGGACTATCCCTTCACCACGCTGCATCCGCAGCTCGGCGTGGTGAACGCGCAGGGCCGCGAATTCGTGCTCGCCGATATTCCCGGCCTGATCGAGGGCGCGCATGAAGGCGCCGGCCTCGGCGACCGGTTTCTCGGCCATGTCGAGCGCTGCCGCGTGCTGCTGCACCTGATCGATGCGACCTGCGAACATGCCGGCAAGGCCTACAAGACGGTGCGAACCGAACTTGACGCCTATGAGGGACATCTCGCCGACAAGATCGAGATCGTGGCGCTCAACAAGATCGACGCGGTCGCGCCGGATGAACTGAAGAAGCAGAAGGAGCGGCTGAAGCGCGCCGCGAAGAAGACACCGCTGCTGCTCTCCGCCGCGACCGGCGAAGGCGTGCCGGAGGCGCTCAAGGCGCTGGTCGAAGTGATCGGGGAGGCCCCGGTTTCGCTCAAGGCCAAGGGTGGCCAGGCGGAGCCGTGGGCGCCGGTAACGCCGCCGCAGGGCTGATGCAAACTTGAGCCTCCGCGCGGCCGCGCCACTTCCAAATCGGGGGGCTGGCGCGTATTGCTTTCCGACCATTCGCATCGTTCGACCGCATCATGAAACGCCCCGCGCTCAAAAACTTCCGCCGCATCGTCGTCAAGGTCGGCTCCTCGCTCCTGATCGATTCCCATGCGGGCGAGGTTCGCTCGGCGTGGCTGGCGGCGCTGGCGGCCGACATCGCCAAGCTGCATGGCGAGGGCCGCGACGTTCTGGTCGTCTCATCCGGCTCGATTGCGCTCGGACGCAGCCGCCTGAAATTGCCGCGCGGTCCCCTGAAGCTCGAGGAAAGCCAGGGTGCCGCTGCCGTGGGGCAGATCGCGCTGGCGCGGATCTGGTCGGAAGTGCTCGGGGCACATGGCATCGGCGCCGGACAGATTCTGGTGACGCTGCAGGACACCGAGGAGCGCCGCCGCTACCTCAACGCCCGCTCGACCATCGCCAAGCTTTTGGAATGGCGCGCGGTGCCGGTAATCAACGAAAATGACACGGTTGCGACCAACGAAATCCGCTATGGCGACAATGATCGCCTCGCCGCGCGCGTCGCCACCATGACCAGCGCCGACCTGCTGATCCTGCTGTCCGATATCGACGGCCTCTACGAGGCGCCGCCCGGCGCCAATCCGAACGCAAAGCTGATTCCGGTCGTCGAATCCGTGACCTCCGAAATCGAGGCGATGGCGGGCGCGGCGGAATCGGAGTTGTCGCGCGGCGGCATGTTCACCAAGATCGAAGCGGCGAAGATCGCGACGACCTCAGGCACGCACATGCTGATTGCGTCGGGCAAGATCGAGCACCCGCTGCAGGCGATCGCGGACGGCGGACGCTGCACCTGGTTCCTGACGCCAGCCAATCCCGTCACTGCGCGCAAGCGCTGGATCGCGGGTTCGCTGGAGCCGAAGGGCACGCTGACCATCGACGCCGGCGCGGTCGCAGCGCTGCGTGCGGGGAAAAGCCTGCTGCCGGCCGGGGTGATCCGGGTCGACGGCCAGTTCGCCCGCGGCGATGCGGTCGTGGTGCGCGGACCCGATACCCACGAAATTGGCCGCGGCCTCGTCGCCTACGACGCCGAGGATGCCGAGAAGATCAAGGGACGCTCCTCGCCGGACGTGATGGGGATTCTCGGCATCTCAGGCCGGGCGGAAATGATCCATCGGGATGATCTGGTGGTGGGCGGACCGAGGCTGACCGATCCAGCGTGAGTGCTACGCCATATCGCCAGCGTCGATGTCCTGGCGGCCGTTCATCACACGAATGACTTCGATACCGTCAGACAGGGGAATGTAGAAAATGACATAGCTGCGGACAGGGAAGCTGCGCAAGTTCATGGCCAGATCATTTCTGGCTCGGCCCGCCAGCGGCGTCTCTGCCAGCATGTCAAAGGTAGCTTCGATGCGCCCCAGCCAAGCGTCCGCAGCTTTCACGCTGTCGTCGGCAATGAAATTATAGATCGAGGTGAGATCGATCTCGGTTTGTGGACTCTTGCGCGCCCTATTTGGCATTCTTTTCCGCCAGGCGCTTTCGCCCCTGCGCCTTGATCCGTTCAAACATGTCGCCGACCTCTTCCGCCGGACCGCTGTCGAAGCCTTTCTGAATCTCCGCCCGCAGGGCCTCGAGCTTTGCCTTGCGCCGCTCTTCGCGCTCTTCGACCAGTCGCAGGCCTTCGCGCATGACCTCGCTGGCCGTCGAATACCGGCCACTCTCGATCAAGCTTTCGATCATCCCTTCAAAATGTTTGCCGATGCTGTAGCTGGACGCCATGATGGGTTCCCTCATATCATAAAATGATATTTAATGATATTCGATCTTGGCGCAAGTCAGTGCGCTGGATGCGTTGTTGCCCTCGGCTGGGCCACTGGCCGAGCTTGGCCGTCAGCCATGCCGGTTCCGGACCTCGCAAAAGCGGGATTTCCGTGCTAGGTCATGCCCTTAACTCAGGACCCGAGCCCCACGATGACCGCGCCGCTCAAGGCAATCGACGGCAACGCCGATCTGCCTGCTCTGATAACTGACCTCGCCGCTCGAGCGCGCCTTGCTGCGCGTGTGCTGGCGCTGGCACCGCCGGAGCAGAAGAATCGGGCGTTGGAGGCGATCGAGCGGGCGATCCGCGCCAACGCCGCGAAGATCCTCGCCGCCAATGCCGAGGATGTCGCGGAAGTGCGCGCCGGCGGCGCGACGTCGGCGTTCATCGACCGCCTGACGCTGACGCCTTCGCGCATCGAGGCGATGGCCGACGGCGTCGCCACCGTGCGCGGCATTCCAGATCCGGTCGGGACCGTCACCGAGAGCTGGCAGCGGCCAAACGGCATGACCATCGAGCGCGTGCGCGTCCCGCTCGGCGTGATCGGCGTGATCTTCGAGAGCCGCCCCAATGTTGCGGCCGATGCCGGCGTGCTGTGCCTGAAGTCCGGCAATGCCGTGATCCTGCGCGGCGGCTCCGACAGTTTCCGCTCCTGCCGCGCAATCCATGAATGCCTGGTGCAGGGGCTTCGCGAAGCGGGTCTTCCGGAAGCTGCGATCACGCTGGTGCCGACGCGCGACCGCGCGGCCGTCGGGCTGATGCTGTCGGGCCTGAATGGCGGCATCGACGTGATCGTGCCGCGCGGCGGCAAGAGCCTCGTCGCGCGGGTCGAAGCCGAAGCGCGCGTGCCGGTATTCGCGCATCTGGAGGGCGTCAACCACGTCTATGTCGATCGCACTGCCGACCTCGACATGGCGAAATCGATAGTGCTCAACGCCAAGATGCGCCGGACAGGCGTCTGCGGCGCGGCTGAGACGCTGCTGGTCGATCGCGCCGGTGCCGCGACCAGCCTGAAGCCGCTGGTCGGCATGCTGATCGATGCCGGCTGCGAGGTGCGCGGCGACGAGGCCGTGCAGAAGATCGATGCGCGCGTAAAACCCGCCTCCGACGAGGACTGGGACACCGAATATCTCGACGCGATCATCGCGGCGCGCGTCGTCGACGGCGTCGACGAGGCGATCGCCCATATCC
>DAIMKE010000305.1:0-1827 GCA_036721875.1 Bradyrhizobium sp.
GACAGCCATGCTCGCGATCGTGGGCCTCGCCGCCGCGGCGTCGACGCTCGCGCTTGTCAGCTACGAAATGAACAAGTTCCTCGACGCCCAGTTGCAGGAAATCGCGGTGAACGTCGGTCCGGGCGATCGAAGCGAGGCCGGCCCGTTGCTGGACAGCGAAGACGAAGATCATCTTGTCGTCCGGATCTGGGATCGATCCGGCAAGGTCGTTCACCGCTCCGGACCCGAGATCGACATCCCATGGGAGGCCCAGCCAGGTCTTTCCGACGTCGCCGCCGCCGGCGGGGACTGGCGCGTCTATCGCTGGAGCCACGCGCGCCAGGACGTCCAGGTCGCACAGACCTGAAGCGCCCGCCATGAGATCGCGCTTCATGCGGCGACCGGTGCCGCCCTCTCCCTTCTGTTCGCCGTTCCGTTCGCCTGGCTGGTCATCGGCTGGTCGATCAATCGCACGATGCGCGGGCTTCGGCTTCTTTCGATTGATATCGTCCGGCGCAGCGTCGACGCGCGCGAGCCGCTGCGGCCCGTCGGCGTTCCGGAGGAAGCGGCGCCCCTGATCGTCGCGACAGATGGGTTCGTCGCTCGATATCAGGAAGCGCTGGAGGCCCAGCGACGCTTCGTCGCCGACGCGGCACATGAGCCCCGCACGCCCGCTCGCCGCACTTCAGATCCAGACGGATAACCTCATCTCTGGAGACCTGCCCGACCAGACCAGAGAGCTCGCCGACGAATTGCGCGGCGGGATACGAAGGGCCTCGCACCTGGCGAGCCAACTTCTCGAGGTGGCGAGAACGGAGGGCGCCTCGCTTCGTTACCGGCAGAAGGTCGACCTGCAGGCCTTGGCCACATCATTGCTGGCGGACTTCTATCCCTTGGCCGAAGAGCGGAAATATCCAACTGGCCATGACCGCAAACGGCCCCTCCTCCGTCGAGGGCAACCCCGAAGCGATCCGCAAGATCCTCGCGACCCTGCTGGATAACGCGATCATCTATTCGAAGTCCGACGACTCGGTGGAGGTGAGGATCGTCAAGACGGATGGCGATTGCGCGATCGATGCAGTCGATGAAGGTCCCGGCATCGTCGAGGATGCGATTCCGTTTATCTACGACCGCTTCTTCAGGGCGGCCGCTCCGGGGATCGAAGGAACGGGTCTCGGTCTCGTGATCGCCAAGTCGACCGCCGAACGCGAGGGGATCACGCTCTCGCATCGAAACCGCAGCGACCGCAGCGGTCTGATCGCAGCGGTCGCTTTCGCAAGGTAGCGCCGGCTCCGGTCTCCGAGCGTGATTCATCGACGACGGCCGGATCTGCCTCACCAACAATGCGGCCGAACGCGCGCTGCGCGGATTTGCGACGACATGCTCATTGTACCCCCCTTCGTCAAGTGTTTGGAAACATTGGAAGTTGATTCTCGGAATCCGTGCGACACGGGCGACCTGTTCGCGAGATCGCGGTAGCCACAGCATCGGTCTCGAGATCGGACGATCGAATTTGATGAGGCGCGCCAGGTACCACTTGCTCAGCAGGCAGAATGCGATCCTTGATCAGGCGGCGAATCCGATGATGCGACACCCCAAGTTTTGCCGCGGCTTCCGACATGGTCAGCCATTCGCCGTTCTTCCCAGCCGAGCGGTACGCATGAATGCCGTTCACTCTTCACCGAGCTGACGCGGTGCGCGGTCCGTGTCTTGCCCTGGCCGGTCGGCATCCCCATCCGATTTAGCAAGGCGACGATATTCTAGTCCAACCATCGGGTCGCCATGGCTCGCATCACAGCAAGCGCTTCCTCGGATGTGCGGCATCCGTGCTCGCCTGCCTTCGGCTTT
>DAIMKE010000305.1:1838-6855 GCA_036721875.1 Bradyrhizobium sp.
AGCTGTGAATGCTGACCGCCGCGCCAATGGATCGTCAGAATGACTTCGCGCGTTGTCTCGTCAACATCAGCGATGATATCGGAAATGAGGGCACGCAAGAGCTGCTGACGGGCGCGCGTGGTGACGCCGGGGGCGTTCCAAGCAGCATTCAGATCATCGGCAAGGCCGACAAAGTCGGGCAGAATAACGTCGTGATCGGCAGCCTGTGCGGCAGCCAATCGGGTCTGGCACGACTCGACGCGACGAAGCACTGCTTCCCAGCTCTTCTCCAGCTGTACGGCGATGAGCCGATTACCTGGATCGCAGGGGGCATAGCGTCGCTCCGCGAGCGAAGCCTCATATTGGGCTTGCTGAAGTTCCAGCTCGATGATGCGTCGGTGTTCGGTTTTGCGCTCCATCCGCTCGGCTTCGAGTGCGACGTCAATCGCCATCGGTTCAACCGCCCGGAGAAGCTCCCTTGCAACCGCGGGCTCAATCCGCACAGCACCGAGGGTCAGACTTGGACGGTCACAACGATAGACAGTCCGTCCCAGTGGACGCCCACCTTAACTTACCGACACGCGGCCACAATGCGCCGCCCGAACACAAGTTCAGGGTGTTCATCTCTGGCCGGAAGCGACGGGTAACGCCAAAGATCAAACGCGAGCTGCGCCGCCGCTCGGTCGCCGAACCGGTCATCGGCCATCTCAAATCCGAACACCGGATGGGCCGCAACTATCTCTGGCACCGCCAGGGCGACGTCACCAATGCGGTCCTCGCCGCCGCCGGCTACAACTTCCGGCGTCTCATCCGCTGGCTGGCGCTCTTGCTGCGCCAAATCCTCGTCCAGTTCACCGCTCGACTTCAGTTCAACCCAGGTTGAAATCCGCGTTCTTCACGGACGATGAATCAGGGGGATCGGGTAACGGAACAGTTCCGGCGCCGGCTACGGCGAGAAGAGCGCCGAACGGCTGGCCCAACGCAACGGCTATCGCGATCGTGACTCGGAGACCTGCGCCGGCGCCGTCGAGCTGCGTATCCCTAAGCTGCGCAAGGGCAGCTACTTCCCCGGCTTCCTGGAGCCGCGCCGGATAGCCGCAAACCCGCGCCCAACATATGCACTGATGGTCAACTCCCGGGTTGTTCGACCAAATTATTACTGCGCACGGAAAGCGTCGGACTTTGCCGCCGGACAGGCATCAAAACTCCCCGTGCAGGCGCCCCGAGAAGATCGAGATCGGGCCACGATCGGCATTGTAGGCGGGATTGACAATGAGCTGGTAGTCGGCGGTCAAAGTGAAAGCCTTGCTGAGCGCCAGGGAGTAATAGGTTTCAAGCACCCGCTCGCGCCGGTAGTTGAGCGCACCATCGCCGACAAGCACACCTAGGCCGCCAACGGCGAGAAAGTCGCGAAAGTCTCGCGAGATCGCATTGACCGCGCCGCCGATACCGATCACGTCGTCTGGGCGTCCCCATTTCGTCCCCTTGATCGAGAGGCCGCCGGAAAGGCTGCCGTTGATGTCACTGAATGTCATGGTCTCGGTCCGGCCGTCATTCCAGCTCCAGCGCGCGAACAAGCCGAGGTCGTCGGTGATCGCCTGCTCGAGATTGATGACGTAGCCGTATTTGGTGCGGCCTTTGCGCGTCTGCGTGATGTCGAGGTTGAGCGCGGGATTGTCCAGCGTTTCGCGGAAGCTGCCCATGTAGGCGCTGGTGAGCCAGCCCAGGGTTCGCAGCTTTCCGGGTTGGGAGAACAGGGAATAGCGCGTTTCGAGCTCGATCACATACTGGCCACGCTCTGGCGCACGGGTGTCGAAATGGTTCGAATTCGACTCGGCGACCATCAGGAAATAGCCGCCGCGCAATGCCCAATGCTTCTGGTTGAGTTCGGCGCTGACGCCATAGGTCAAACCGACCTTGTCGGCCGAATAGTCGAACGCGCCGGGCGCCCACAGCGACCAGTTCATGAAATCCTTGCGCGTATCCTTGGCGTAGGCGTTGCCGTCGAACACGTCGACGACTGGAAATTTGCCCGCCTGCAGCGTCAGCCTCGAGACGTCGACCTTTCCGGCAAGCTGGCCTGGTCCGCTTGGCAGCTCCTCCTGCTCGCCGCCGAAACCGAAGGTCTGGCGCAGGAACAGCCGCGACGTGTTGTAGTGCGGGTAGGGGAAGTTCGACTTCTGCGCCTCGCCATTGGGAAAGCCGGCAGCGCCCACCGTATCGTTCAATCCGAAGCCCTGCAGCAATTCCGGATTGTAGTAGACCTCGCCGCCTTCCCAGAGGCGCGCGTTCAGGAACAGGCTGTTGCTCCAGGTCGCCTTGGCCTGTGCTGCCGGTGAGAGGCTGTTTGGCCCGCTATAGAGCGCGCGGAATGACGGGTAGCCTTGCGGCAGATAGGTAGTCTGGCCGTGGATTTCCCAACGGTTGGACTCGGTGTCGTCTAAGGATGCGCTGGGGCGGTAATTCGGAGACCCCGGCAAGTCGATCTTGCGGTTGAGACCGACGCGGACGGACTGAAGATCCAGGGATGACGTGTAGTGGGTCGCGGAAGGAAAGGTAACGCTGGCGTTCTCGAACCGGCTGTAGAGATATTCGAGCCGAGCGCTCCAATGCGGCGCGAAGCCGTATTCCACGCCGGCCCCCGCAATCCAGCCAAGCCTCGTGTGGAGGATCTTCTCGCCGTCGCCAGCGGCAGGCGTGCTGAAAAAGCGCTCGCCCATCCATGCCAATCCGCCGGTCGCATAGAACAGCCACAAGCCCGAGGCGTAACCGACACGGCCACGGACACTTGCGGAATAATCCCATTGCTGGGTCGCCGCGGCGCGCGGTGTCGCGAGGAAAGAGACGATCGAGTTCGACGTGATGTAATTCGGGAAGGAAAGATCACCTTCCACGCCGAACAGCAATCCGGAAGCTAGCCGATAATTATAGCTGGCCTGCACACCGCCGATCATGCCGCTGAATTGACCACTGCCCACGGTTGCTGCGGGATCGCTCAGGACGAAGCTGGAAGAGCCACGGCTGTAGCCTGCGTGCGCACCGATATATAAACCGGTCCAATCATAGACGGCCTTCAGCGCAGGGGCCTTCAGCGGCAGGTCGGCGGCAAAGCTTGCGCCGGGCAGGACGAGCATGCCGAGCCCGAGGCCAGCGGAGGTTCGCAGGGATCGGCGGTTCATCGTTAAATGGGTCCAAACACAAAAACACTGGCCGTCGCCCATCCTTGCAGGTTCGCCGCCACAGCCGATGCAGCGAACGGCCATGGCCGGCTGGTCGCTGCAGGTCCAGATGTCCACTGCCGGAGATTTGCCCCAAAGCTCTGAGCTCGCAAAAGATTTATTGCGAATAATTCTTAATTGCAAAAAGCTCTAAGCGACGCTCACCCCCATTGTGACAGAATTGCAACAACTCTTGTGGCTGGACTTGGCGACTGGCCGCGAGGACATCCGTCTCGGGGCCGAGTTCCAGGGTCGCCCGTTCACCCCTTCGGCGTAGTCCTGCGGATGATCAGGTCCTTGCCGGAATCGTCCTTGCCTCGAATAGCGACGTGGCTGTGCGCGTGGCCGGTGTTGAAGTGATCGACCGCGACCCAATCGAGCCGGGTGCCGAGATCCTCTTCCATCTGCCGCATGAAGTCGCTGGTGAAGCCGCGAAGACCAAGAGCCGATCGCCATCTTCGGGCGCGACAATAAAGCGGAACTGGTGGCGATCCCCGTGGCCGCGCTCGACGAAGGCTCGCCCCATCCGTCCGGTCGTCATCCGCTCCGTAGAGCTGACCGTGCCCGCCATCCCGAGTGGTGCCGTCGCGCTGCAGGTAATTGAGATGTGCAGTCGCAGCCCTGCTCCCGGCCTTCAAGCGGACAGTACGGGCTTTGTTTTGCTTTGGTAACCAGAGGGCCGGCATCGCCCCGACAGCGCAAAGCGCCGGGTAAGACCTGCTCGCTGGAGCGACGCTGGAGGAGTTGCTCGGAAAAGACCTCTGGCGCCCAGCTGCGGAGACGTGCTGTGCGAGTCGACAATCAGACAGAGGAATTACCTGCAACGGAGCCTTCGGTCTCGACGCAAGTATTCTCGGCAGCGTGCTCCGGCTGACGAACTTCTTTGGCCGACGGAATCTATTCGCGCTATTTATTTGTCGTCCCCAATGAGCAAAGGCGGGACATGGAGATAGCGGGTCGCCCGCCGCTTGTGCTCGATGTCCCTGAAAACGAGCTTGACCTGCTCGATCGACAATTCCGCGGCCGCGGCAACTGCATCCATTGCAATGCCGTGATTCAGGCCGAACAAGCAGAGATCCATTTCCTGATACGGCAGCGCGAAGTAGAATTCGTCCTGCGTCTGCGACAGCGACCAGGTGTCGGTGGTCGGCGGCCGACTGCAGATGTCCGGCGGAATGTCGAGGGCCTCGGCAAGCTGATAGACTTGGCTCTTGTAGAGATGCGCGACCGGCTTGAAATCGGCCGCGCCGTCGCCGTTCTTGACGAAGAAGCCCTGATCGTATTCGAGCCGGTTCGGCGTCCCGGAAACTGCGTAGTTCAACCGGTCGGCGTGATAATATTCGATCTGTTTGCGGGTGCGCTGCTTCATGTTGGTCGCAGCAATGATGCCAAGATAGACGTCCAGCGGCATGCGCAGCTTGCGCATCTCTCCGCTCGGCGACCGCACAACCAGCGAGGTGATGTTGTAACCCGTCGCCGCCAGCGCTCCGCCGAGGACGACCTTGCATCCCCACCCGTCCCCGAACTCAGGCACGACCTTTCTGATGAATTCGTCGCGCCGGCTGTAGCAGCCGGCGGCGGCAAGCTGGGGCGCGATATCCTCGACAACCCAGTGGATGCCCAGCGTTTCGGCCACTTTGCGGCCAAGCTGCAGGCTGTCGGATTCCGAATCCTTCTCCGGCATAAGGACGGCCAGCACGTTCTTGGCGCCCAGTGCGCGGGCGCACAACGCCGCTGTGACGCTGGAGTCGATGCCGCCGGACAGGCCGACGATGGCGCCACGCTTGCGCAACGTCTTCAGCACCTGTTCGCGAATGCCG
>DAIMKE010000306.1:0-6847 GCA_036721875.1 Bradyrhizobium sp.
GCTTGCGGCCGTGGTCGTCGGCCATCGCCATGCCGAAATGGAGCTGGATGTCGGGGATGTCGAGATCGGGCCGCGTCTTCAGGAAGCCGCCGCATTCGGCGAAGTTCGACGTCATCGGTCCGGTGCGTTCGCGCCGGTACTGGCGGATCGCGCGCAACAGCCGCGGCATCGCCTTGAGCGAGATGCCGTTGAAGTTCGGATTGTCGGACATGTAGCCGAACACGAAATCCGGATGGTCCTGCAGGTTCTGTCCGACGCCGGGCAGATGATGCACGGTGGCAATGCCGTGCTTTGCCAGTTCTCCGCTGTCGCCGACGCCGGAGAGCATCAGCAATTGCGGGGTCTGAAATGCGCCGGACGAGACGATGACCTCGCGCCGGGCGCGGAGTTGCTTCAATTCCTTGCCCTGGCGGTATTCGACGCCGACCGCGCGCTTGCCCTCGAACAGGATGCGCGTGGCATGCGCGGCGGTCTCGACGCGAAGGTTGCTGCGGCTGCCGATATGAGGATGGATATAGGCGCGCGCGGCGCTCCAGCGTTCGCCGTTCTTTTGCGTCACTTGATAAATGCCGAGCCCTTCATGCTCGTCGGCATTGAAATCCTCGCGCAGGCGAAACTGCGCTTCCTGCGCCGCCTGCAGGAATATCTGCTGAACGGGGTTTTGCGTGCGCAGCTTGTTGACGGCGAGCGGGCCGCCCTTGCCGTGATATTCGCCGCCGAAATCGGCGTTGTTCTCCGCGCGCTTGAAGTAGGGCAGCACGTCGGCGAACGACCAGCCGGCATTGCCGAGCGACGCCCACTGATCGTAATCCGTGCGGTGGCCGCGGATATAGACCATCGCGTTGATCGCCGAGGATCCGCCGAGCCCCTTGCCGCGTGGCTGATAGCCGATGCGGCCGTTCAGGCCCTTTTGCGGCACGGTGTTGAACGCCCAGTTGTTGACGTTGCCGGCGACCATCAGCACCAGCGCAAACGGCGTCGTGACCACCCAATTGTCGTTCCTGCCGCCGGCATCCAGCAGCGCCACCGTAGCTTTCGGATCTTCCGAAAGCCGCCCCGCCACGGTGCAGCCGCCGGAGCCTGCGCCCACCACGACGAAATCGAATGTATCGGCCACGTGCATCCCCCCGGATTTTGTGTTTGTGGCGGACCTTTTGCCCGCGCTTTTGGGAGCAAACCTCCGCTTTTGCAGCCATTATGGCAAGAGCGGTTCCATAGGGCGGTTTTGGCCCCCTAACCCATGCATTTTGCGTTCGTTTTTGCCGTCATAAAATCCTCAAAAGCGGCTATTGCCCCTTTCCAAAGCAGGGGGAGGTTGATACATAGCCCTCGCACCCGATGGCTTTGCCCGGGTTGCCTTCTCAGGAAGCCTCCGGACGGGATTCGATCGGCGCCCAACAAGCGTTGGCCGAATTCGCTTCGGGTCCGGTTTTCCGGAAGGCGTGCAACGGTTTAACGCGGGGTGGAGCAGCCCGGTAGCTCGTCAGGCTCATAACCTGAAGGTCATAGGTTCAAATCCTATCCCCGCAACCACCGATACCGACACTCCCGTAGCGAAAGCTGCGGGAGTTTCGTGTTTCCGAGACTTTCCAACGACCTGTGCTTCGATCCATCCGAGGATCGTGCCCAATTCCCCGTGTAATGTGGCGTCGATTTCGCCGCGGTTCGGACCAGGGCGCAGCGTAATCTTCTCAACCAGCGCCCGGATCGCTTCCGCCGCCTCATTGCGATCCTCGGGGGTGTTGAGCGCTTCCGTCAGCCGCTCAACTTTCTTCCGATAGATGCCGGACACGTTCGGATGGATGTCCGGAATATCCGTTGGTTCCTGGGCTAGAAGTTCCTTGAGCACGTCCTCGCGGGCCTCCAATTCGCGCATACGTTCGGTCATGCCGCGGGTATGTCCGCCTTCTTCAATCGCACTCAGCATTTGCTTCAAGGTGCGGTGGATCTTCGCCAACTCCGAGCGGTGACCTTCGCCGCTGGCGCGGCGTTCGCGGTTGAGCCGGTTCGTTTCCTCGGCGTAAGCGCGCACCGCCTCGGCGACCATCTCCGGCGCCATCATCCGATCCTTGAGCCCGGTAAGTACACGCTGCTCAAGGTCACCCCGTGTGATCGTGCGGGTGTTCGCGCAGGAGCCGTTGGTGACACGGGCCGAACAGGCATAACGGTCCTGGCCGCGCAGCGAGCAGGGGCCACCGCAAACGCCGCAATAGATGAACCCGGAAAACAGCGCCTTCGGCCGGCGCATGCCGTTTAGCCGGTTCGACTGCGCCTCACGCACCGCCTCAATGACGTTGACATACTTGTCGGCGATCTCGTTCTGACGCGTTTTCACCGCGTGCCAGAGTTCATCGTCGATAATTCTGAGTTCCGGAACCTCGGCGACGATCCACTCTGATTCCGCGTTCATGCGCGACACCCGCCGTCCAGTGCTCGGGTCTTTGACATAGCGCTGCCGGTTCCAGACCAGTCGGCCGATATACAGTTCATTGTTGATGATGCCGGTGCCCCGCTTTAAGTGTCCACGGATCGTCGAGTCATTCCACAAACTTCCGTCGGGGCCGGCGACGCCCTCGGCATTTAGCGTTCTCGCGATCGTGCGCGGGCTGATGCCGGATGCAAACTCCCGAAATATACGTAGCGCAATGATTGCCTGCGCTTCATCGATCTCACGATCGCCGCGGATTAGTTCGCCACGCTCATCTAGCTTCTTGACGACGCGATAACCGTAGCAGAGGCCACCGCCGGACTTGCCGTCCTCGACGCGACCTCGCAGGCCGCGATGCGTTTTAGCTGCAAGGTCCTTGAGGAACAGGGCGTTCATGGTGCCCTTGAGACCGACATGTAGTTCGCTGATTTCGCCCTCGGCCAGCGTGATGATCGGCACCCCTGCAAAGCGGAGATGCTTGAACAGCGTGGCGACATCCGCCTGATCGCGACTGATGCGATCTAGCGCTTCGGCCAACACGACGTCGAATTGCTGGCGCTGAGCATCCTGCAAGAGCGTCTGGATGCCCGGCCGCAAAATCATGCTGGCGCCGGAAATTCCCGCATCCTTATAAGTGCTGACGATCGTCCACTTCTCGCGCTCAGCCTTCTCCCGGCAGATGCGCAATTGGTCTTCGATCGACGCATCGCGCTGATTGTCGGAGGAATAGCGGGCATACAGGGCAACGCGGGTCATCGGAGGCTTCCCTTACATCGCTACGCATCAGCGGCGCACCGCGCCGCTCTTGTTCTGTCGAGCCAGTTCGAGGAACCTGGCTTTGACCTGCGCGAACAAGCCGGGTGGAATAAAGCCATAGCCGAACACGCCCGGCTTCCCCGGAATCGGTGAAAGACCGGCATTCGGCCATTCGTCGATATTGTGTTCGGATATGATGACCCAGCTTCGTACGTCGTCGAGACCGATTGCCTGTTTGACCTCCGCCGGAATCTCAATCCCGATCGTATCGCCATGGGGCGGCGTATGGGTGATCGGCAACAGAACCACAAAACGTGGCCTCGTCTGGCTGTCGCTCGCGGCGACGAGGCAGGCCGGCCGGTCCTTTCCCTGATCACGTCCAGCCGCCGCTTCATGGGTCCAAAGATAATCATAGCGGACGACGAAGCCCGGCTTAGGCTCAGGAAAGGCCACTTGGCCGGCTCACTTGAGCAGTTCGTTGAGCGCGGCATGTTCAGGGTCCATCTCGGCCCGTTCAACAGCGTCGATCACCACCTGGGTCGCATCGACCGTTCGGTAGGTGCGCTTGGCAGCCGCCGTTAGCCAGTCATAGTGTTCGGCCGACATCAACACGAACTCCCGCCGGCCGTGGCGCGTAATCTCCACGGGCTCTCGCTGAGCTTGGTGCTGAAACTCGCCGAATTTGCGTTGGAATTCTAAGGCGCTCGTCTGAACCATGACGGGTTATCCCACTAGAGCAATTGGCCAAGTCCGCATTATACGTATAATGTGGACTTGCGTCAACTCCTGTCGATTGTCATGGCGATTTTCCACACTTCTTAATTTCAGCTGCTCCTTTTGCTCGCTTGCCGTTGCCTTGTCGCCGCTCGAACTCCTCGCGGGCCATCTGACGGCCAATTAGGCGGGCGAGGCGCAGGGTCACCTCTTCGAACCGGGCGCTGACCGTCGGACCTGGCGTTTCGGATGCGACAGGAGCGAACAGTTCGATCGCAGCCCTTCCCTTCCTTGCCGCCATGCTCCCATACCTCTGCCAAATCACGCTTTCGATATGGAAACGGGCGCGGGTGATGGAGGAAAGGGGGATCTAATGTGCATGCGGGTTTCGGATAGCTATGGCGTGGAAATCGGACGGGTGGTGCAAACAGCCTTGATCGCGATGATCGCCATTGCGACGGCAGACGGGTGTGTGGCTGCTGTCTGAGGAGAAACGCATTCTGGTTCGATCGCCGAATTGCCATTGCACTGAAAACACTAGACATGCAGCTTGCTAACTCGAATCGGCGGCCAGGCCACGCGCTGGTCTCGTGCATCTCGTAGAATTCACCCCCGGAATCCGCGTGCGCCTTGTCGGCGTCTTATTATGTTTTGGCGGTTGTCGGTGCTGGCACGGCTCGCGCGGTGCCTACAACAAAGCGGAGTATGAGCAGCAGCGCCGCCACATGTTGCAGGAGTGGGCGGACATGATCGACGCCTGGCCTAAGGGCGGAAGCCACGCGCCGACTCTTTTCCCGCCATCCATGCGGTCGATCTCGCCGTTGGTTACTATCTCACCGGCCGGCTCTTCCGCAGCCGCACGTAGGGGGAGGGAGCTCGCTTGATCAGAGAAGCATCGGAAGCGCGGCGGCACTCCTCGCTCCACACCTTGACTTCGGCGACATCCCAGACCACACACCGCGCCGTAAGATAAAAGCGGCGCGGAAATTCGCCGCGTTGCTCCATCTCGTAAATCGTTGTGTCCCCAAGAGGCACAATTTTTCGCAGTTCAGGACGCCGGATGGTCCGTCTGGATTGGAGAACCCTTTGTGCCAGTGGGCGTGTCGGTCTGTCGTGTTGCCGTTCGAGCGGATGAGACGCGCCGTTCGCGTGAATCTCAGTCTTTTTCGAAGGCGACACCGGGCTGTGTCGTGACGACCTCCGTACCATGCGATTTCTCCTGCGTCGGGTTTTGCTGAACAATGGACCAGGACTTCGCCGGAGAACTGTTGCCGCCGGGGTGGGGCCGGATACGATGGCGCACAAATAGGACGGCCTCGCTGGAAAGGAGGTTTTATTGGGCTTCCTCACGCTTCGGCTCGGTGAGCACGATGCGATCGCCGAGGGGCAGGACCGTCTAGCTAAGCTAGCAACACATAGCAGCCGGCATATCCGGTCTTGCCGGTGCTCGACCCCCGTTCGAAGCCGCGCTTCGCCAGCCAAGAAGCGAAATCGAACCGTTTGCCGTGCTCTCCGTCCAGATGGACCAGGACCTCTCGGGTCGGGGTTGTCCCGAGCAAATGCATCGCAAACGCCACCATGACCGCTCCCTTCGGAAGGTGGTGCTCGCGTTCTCCATCGCACTTGCGAATGCGGTTCGGGGGCGGCGCCAACTCGGTGACCAGGTCTTCGAAGTCCATCCGCGCCTCCCGTCCTCGGCCTCTTCATCAGGATCCGGCCATTGCCGCTCTCAAAACAAGCCGTTACAACCGGCGATAGAGAACGGCAAAACAGGAGCCCCATGGACGAAACCGACCGGAACGCGCTTAAGGCAATGTTAGCTGCAAGGAAATTCGACCCTTACATTTCCCATATCCGATTTCCTCACTACAAGAACCTTGCCACAGATCTGAAGATCGATTTTGACTTTCCTATCACCGCGCTTGTCGGTCCGAACGGGACGAACAAGAGCTCGATTCTTCGCTCGATCCAAGGCTGCCCCGAGGGCGAGAATCTCGGGGTCTACTGGTTTTCCACCAGCACGGATCCGATCGCCGACACCGGCGCCAGGAATGCCTTCATCTACGGCTATCACCACAAAGCAGCCGGCAAGGCCGTCGAGGTGCTCAAGACGCGAGTCAAGAAGGACGAGGATCCCGACTATTGGGAGCCTTCCAGGGCCCTCACCAGCTACGGAATGGCCAGGTTCGAAGGGCCCGTCGAGGGAAATAAGAACCGGACCCGTTGGGACACCATCACAAAGCCCGTCGTCTACGTCGACTTCAGGCAGACCATCAGCGCATTCGACCGTTGCTTCTACTACGGAACCAAGGTGGGCGAATCCTACCGAGAAAGAAAGGATTTCCTTCGGAAGAGATCCCCGAGGCTTCTGGATGCCATCAACTCGGATGCCAAATCTGTTTCGTACTACAGCGAGCGGATCACCCACGGCGAAAACAGGTTGCTCAACGACGAGGAGCGCAAGGCAGCATCCACGATCCTCGGTCGCGACTACAGCGAAATCAGGTGGATCCGGCATACGTTCTTCAACGTGAACGGCGCGACTTGCGTTCTGAAGACGTCCGACATGTCGTACACGGAAGCATTCGCGGGGAGCGGTGAATTCGCCGTGGTTCGGCTGGTTGTCGAACTCGTCGATGCCAAGCCCGGATCGCTCATTCTTCTGGACGAACCGGAAGTGTCGCTGCATCCCGGCGCGCAGGAGCGGTTGATGGCTTTCCTTTTCGCGAAGGTGAAAGCCTTGAAGCACCAAGTCGCCCTTGCGACCCATTCACCCGGCATCATTCGGTGGTTGCCTCCAGAGGCGATCAAGGTGCTGGTGGTCGACCCGACCACGGGTAAGGTGGTCCTGCCATCGCAATCATCCCCGGCCGATGAAGCGTTCTTCTACATCGGTGAGCCTATTGCCGGGAAAACGACGGTGATCGTCGAGGACGAACTCGCCAGGCA
>DAIMKE010000307.1:0-3769 GCA_036721875.1 Bradyrhizobium sp.
ATTTTCACGGCTGCAATCCGCTATGAACCAGGCGGTCAAGACGCATTGGAAGGCCTTCCTGTTCGAGGGCATCCTGCTCATGGTTCTCGGCGTTGCCGCGTTGGTGCTCCCCCCGCTCGCGAGTCTTGCGACCGCGATCTTCCTCGGCTGGATGTTCCTGATCGGCGGCATCGGCGGACTGATCGCGACCTATTGGGCGCGCAGCACGCCGGGTTTCTGGTGGTCGCTGGTCTCGGCCGCGCTGGCCGTACTCACCGGTCTGCTGCTGCTCGCCCGGCCGATGCAGGCCGTGCTGACGCTGACCATCGTGCTCGGCGCCTATTTCCTCGCCGAGGGCGTCGCCACCATCATGTACGCGCTGGAGCACCGCCGCGAGCTCAGCGGCCGCTGGTCGTGGCTCCTTGTCTCCGGCCTCGTCGACATCGCGATCTCGTTCATGGTGATCACGGGATTGCCGAGCTCTGCGGACTGGGCGATCGGCGTCCTGGTCGGTATCAACCTGCTGTTCGGCGGCGCCACCCTGATCGGCATGGCGCTGGCGGCACGCAAGAACAACACCTGAGGTGTCCCGTCGCCCCGACGCGCACTTTGGGGGGTGACAACCTGCCAGCGGCGCGCTATATGGCCGGTCATGATTACCGTCGCCACCAGCTATTTTTGGTACTTTAGCTACGACAGCTCGCTGGCGGCGGGAGGATCGCGCTCAATCTGACGAATTGAAGCCAAGAAGTCCGAACAGCCGCCAGACCTGGCGGCTTTTTATTTGGCCGGCAGGTTCTTACCAAAAAGGAGCCACAGCCGTGTTGAGCACCACCGACGACCTTCGAATTTGCGAACTGAAAGAACTGAGTACGCCGCAGGACGTGATGCGCGAGATACCGCGCACGCTGACCGCGACGCGTATCGTGATGGCGGCAAGGAATGCCATCCACGCCATCCTGAACGGCACCGATGACCGTCTGCTGGTCGTCGTCGGCCCCTGCTCGGTCCACGATCCCGTTGCCGCGGTCGAATACGCCGAGCGTCTCGCCGCCTTGCGCGAGCAACTTGCCGACCGCCTCGAGATCGTGATGCGCGTCTATTTCGAGAAGCCGCGCACGACGGTCGGATGGAAGGGGCTGATCAACGATCCCGGTCTCGACGGCTCCTTCGACATCAACAGGGGGCTGCGGCTTGCCCGCAATGTGCTGTCCGCGGTCAACAATCTCGGCCTGCCGGCCGGCACCGAATTCCTCGACATGACGACGCCGCAATACATCGCCGACCTGGTCGCGTGGGCGGCGATCGGCGCGCGCACCACCGAGAGCCAGATCCATCGCGAACTCGCTTCAGGGCTGTCCTGCCCGGTCGGCTTCAAGAACGGCACCGACGGCAATGTGCGCATCGCCGCGGACGCGGTGAAGTCGGCCTCGCATCCCCACCATTTCATGGCGGTAACCAAGGGCGGACGCTCGGCGATTGCCGCGACATCCGGCAACGAGGACTGCCACATCATCCTGCGCGGCGGCCACACGCCGAACTACGACCGCGAAAGCGTCGATGCCGCCGCGCTGGAGCTCTCCCGCGCCGGCGTGGCGCCGCGGATCATGATCGACAGCAGCCACGCCAACAGCTCAAAGAAGCCGGAGAACCAGCCGCTCGTCGTTGCCGACATTGCAGGGCAGTTAGCCGGCGGCGAACAGCGCATCACCGGCGTGATGATCGAGAGCAACCTCGTGGCCGGCCGCCAGGACGTTGTGCCGGGCAAGCCGCTGACCCATGGGCAGAGCATCACGGATGGCTGCATCGACTGGGAAACGACGGTATCGGCATTGAACACCCTTGCGAATGCGGTCTCCGCGAGGCGCAACGTGCGGAGCCGGAAGTTGCAGGAGCGTTCGGCATAGAAGTCGGTCAAACGATTGGCGACGCAGGGCACGCAATCGGCGCGCCCTGCTCCCATCGATCGACATCGAAACCGCGCACCGGAAAATGGATCGACCTGTGGCGTATGTCACAAGAAGGAAACGCATTTGGCAGTATTGTCCTGAAACCATTGCACTAACGCGACTTTGAACGATTTCGACCAAACCATTTTCCAGCACCTGCATTTTTTGGACGGCGCGATGATCAACCCCTTCGTTCGATTGCTCCTGATTGCGATTTTCCTTATTGCGATTTTCCGTGCGCCAATTCCGGCATTCGCCGCGGCCGACCAGGCACACATCCAGTTCTGCTGGACCATCGGAAAATTCGACCACACGGTGTACTACGCCGAGGTCGAGAATCGCGAGGACCGCCAGGCCAGCTTCGAGGCCCTGCTCGAGATCTCGGGCATCGATCACCGCGCGGTGAACTGCAGCACCACCGATATGGCATCGTTTCGCTTGTCACGCGCCGCGCTTGTGAAGGATTGGCTGGAGTCCGAGTTCGAGGTCGTGAACACCACCTACCTGTCGGATCTCGACTACTAACGTAGGGACCGAAAGCGACTGCTGCGCCGCGCGGCCTCATCTACCAACCGTCACACCCGCGGTCGAGCGCAAGGCGTCCCTGACGCTCGTGGCGTTCATGTCATCGAGCACCTGCCGCGTCAGGACGGTGGTCTGCCCGGGAATGTCGAGAACCGGCTGGTTCGCCCGCGGCGACGACAGGCGATTGGCTTGATAGGGCGCCGCCGGATCGACAAGGCAATGACGGTCGGTGGCAAACGCTCCGTCCGAGAGACAGACAGCAACGAGTGCAATCGTTCGCAACATTCCGCCGGACATGCGAGCCTCCCACGCCAGCGCAGTCACCGAGCGCTTTCGAGCGAAGTGGATACCGGTTCGCGTGAAGAAAACGCGTCAAACAAGAATCCAGAGCCCCGTTCCGATTCGATCGGAACGGAAAACGCTCTAGCAGCCGCGGCAGATGCTCCTGATCTTGCGGTCGAGGGCGGCGTTTTCCTTGCTCAGCGGATCGTTCGGATCGATCTGTTCCTTGCCGGCGTTGGGCGGCAGGTCGGACGGACGCGGCTGCCGATGACCGACCGGCGCCTGAATCACCCCGCCGCCCGAATTCTTCGAAACGGATGACGACCCCTGCGCAAACACATCGGGGCTGCCGAGCAGAACCATCAGCGCTATTGAAAGGATTGTTTTCCGCATCTTGGTTCTCCCGTTTTTCATCCGTTGTGTCCTGTCTATCGCGCCGGCGCTTCGATCGTCCCGCAATTGCGGCGTCCCTGGCCCGCGCAGTCCTGCGCCTTCCGTACATCGGCCATGGTGCCCAGCAACCAGATTCCCGCCGCCACCAGCACCACGAAGAAGCCGAGCATCACAATGTTCTCGACCGCGCGACTGCCCTCATCTTCCGGCGGCTCCGGCTTTCCATCGCCCTCCTCCGTCATCGCCGGATCACGGCTTTGGCGGATAGAGATGAACGTCGCCGCAATAGTCCACGATACGATACCGCGTTTCCGAAGATAATTCACATTCGGTGGAACTTGCATGCGACAAATAATTCGGGCCAAGCGGCGCCTTGCCGTGGCCGCCGGGAATGTCGAGGACATAATCAGGCTGGCACAGGCCGGAAACGCGGCCCCGCAGGCGCCGCATCAGTTCCTGGCCCTGCGCGATCGTGGTGCGCAGATGCGCGGTTCCCGGCGCGAGATCGCCATGATGCAGGTAATAGGGCTTGATCCGGCACTCGACAAAGGCCCGCATCAGGGCCTCGAGAACTCCAGCGTCGTCGTTGACGCCGCGAAGCAGCACCGACTGGCTCACCAGCGGGATCCCCGCATCGGCCA
>DAIMKE010000307.1:3779-6838 GCA_036721875.1 Bradyrhizobium sp.
CCGCGCGCTGGCGGCGCGGGCCTCGGCCGCCAGTTCGCGCGGATGGTTGGCATGAATGGCGACCCACGTCGTCGCGCCCTCAACGCGTAGCGCGCTGACCATGTCGCCGTCGATTCGTGCAGGCGCCGCCACCGGCACGCGCGTGTGGATGCGCACGATCTTGACGTGCCCGATGGCTGCGAGGTCCGCCATGATCGCGGCCAGCCGCCGTGGCGAGAGCATCAGCGGATCGCCGCCGGTCAGGATGACCTCCCAGATTTCGCCGTGCGCGCGGATATAGTCCAGCGCGGCGCGATAGGCGGCCTCCGACAGCGCGTTCTCCTTGCCGGGTCCGACCATTTCGCGGCGAAAACAGAATCGGCAATATACGGCGCAGACATGCACCAGCTTGAACAGCACCCGGTCCGGATAGCGATGCACGATGCCGGCGACCGGCGAATGCGCGTCGTCGCCGATCGGGTCGGCGCTTTCGCCTGACGTGTTCACGAGTTCCAGCGCGCTCGGTATGAACTGCCGTGCAATCGGATCGTCGGAATCTTCGCTGTCGATCAGGCCGGCAATCTCGGGCGTGACGGCAATGGCATAGCGCACGGCGACCCGTTCGAGGTCGGCAAGATCGGCCGCCGGCGCAAGCCCGCGCTCGATCAGCTCAGTCGGTTGCCGCAGCGTTGCCGCCAATTTCGGATCTATCCTGTTCATTGTTCACCTGCCGGCGGCGTCCACACCACCTGATCCACCCGCGGCGCGCCGCTTGCCAGCATCACCAGCCGATCGAAGCCAAGCGCCACGCCGCTCGACGGCGGCATCGCTGTGACGGCTGTGAGGAATTCCTCATCGAGCGGATAGCGCTCGCCATAGCGCCGCGCTTTCTCATCCATCGCCGCAACAAACCGGCGGCGCTGCTCGATAGCATCAGTCAACTCGCCAAAGCCGTTGGCGAGTTCGACGCCGCACGCATAGATTTCGAACCGCTCGGCGACGCGCGGATCGGACGCCTTGGTTTGCGCCAGCGCAGCCTCCGGCGCCGGATATTCGAATAGCACGGTCAAACGTCCCTGCCCGAGATTCGGCTCGATGTGCTCGACCAGCACCTTGCTGAAAATATCCGACCAGGTGTCGTCATCGGTGACGCGCACCCGCGCACCTGCCGCCTCAGCAAGCGCCGCGCGGTCCCCCTCACCATCCCTGATCGTGGCCAGGAGATCGATCCCCGCGAAGCGCTCGAATGCGGCAGCCACCGTCAACAGTTCCGGTTCAGTGAACGGATCGGCCGTCCTGCCGCGAAACGAGAACCGCCCAATCCCGGTCGCCTGCGCCGCTTGGGCGATCACGACGACGCTGTCGGCCATTACGGCGTCGTAGCTTGCGTTCGCGCGATACCATTCCAGCATGGTGAACTCGGGCAGATGCAGGTCGCCGCGCTCGCGGTCACGGAACACGCGCGCAAACTCGAATATCCTGGCCTCGCCGGCGGCGAGCAATTTCTTGCCGGCAAATTCCGGCGAGGTCCGCAAGTAGCGCGTCGCGCGGATGCCGTCGCCGCCGATGATTTCGGTGCGGGGCGCGTGCAAATGCGTCTCGTTGCCCGGTGAGACCTGGAGAATGCCGGTCTCGACCTCGGCAAAACCCTGCTCGTCGAACCAGGCCCGCACCGTCCTGGTGATCACATTCCGCGCGATCAGGAACGGCTTGCGATCGGCGTGCCGCGTCGCTGCCCACCATGGCGAAGGCTGGTCGGTGCCGGCCATCAGCAACGATCCTGCAGCGGCCGCCCCTGCGCGTCAGCCGGCGAGCCCATGAATGAGTTCAGAAAATCGGCCAACATCATTGATATCATTCGGCTTTCTTTGCACCGATACCGCAAGCCGGAGGAAGCCGCAAGATTCGGGCGGAGGCGGGTCACTTCATGTCGAAAGCCACCCGGCTTGTCCATGCGAATACCGACGCACCTCCCTGCATCTGTTGATCTTCTCAAGCTATTTGAAGACCCGCTTCAGCGCCTTCGCCATTCGCTGGTACTTCACCCCCGGAGACCGTCTTAAGTCGCTGCGCAATCGGCTGATTCATGCCCTCGGGCGATCCGCCTGAATTGGCGGCAAAACGCTGGCATCAACGGTCAAAATCAGTATGTTGCAGCCCGAAACCGCCTTATCGGGCCCACGGACACCGATGTCCGGATTAGCCGAAGGCCAGAAATTCAGGAAAACAGCTTTGAAAGTTATCGCCAGTTCTATCCGCAAGGGCAACATCATCGAGCAGGACGGCAGGCTTTACGTCGTTCTGACCGCCGAGAACATTCATCCCGGCAAGGGAACCCCGGTCAGCCAGATCGAAATGCGCCGCATCGGCGATGGCGTGAAGATTTCGGAACGCTACAAGACCACCGACCAGGTCGAGAAAGCGACCGTCGAGGACCACAATTTCAATTACCTCTACGAGGATGCCGACGGCTTTCATTTCATGAACGCCGAGACCTACGACCAGGTTCAGGTCTCCAAGGAGATCGTGGGTTCGTCCGCGCCCTATCTGCAAGAGAACATGACCGTGAAGCTTTCACTTCACGACATGAACCCGGTGGCGATCCAGTTGCCCCAGCGTGCGACACTGGAAGTGGTGGAAACCGAGCCGGTCACCAAGGGTCAGACTGCGTCTTCCTCCTACAAACCTGCTATCCTTTCCAACGGTGTGCGCACTGCGGTACCGCCGCACATCGGAACCGGAACACGGATCGTGGTGATGACCGAAGACGGCTCCTACGTCGAGCGCGCCAAGGATTGAGCTGGCGCACTGGATTTGCGGAGGCCGCCCTGGGGCGCTGCATTGAACAAGAAAGCTGTCACCCTGCTCTCGCGCTGGTTGACAGCCTTTTGTTTGCTTTCGGTCACGATGACCGGCGCTTTCGCGGAAGTGTTCAGAACGCCTTCGATCTCGGCTATCCGCGTGCAATGGCGTGAGGCGCTCGAACAGCTTCGTTCCGAAATCAACACACAGCCGGCGGTGGCAACCCGATTCACATTCGCCGGCCAGCGGCGGGTGCCGGCGTGGGACCCTCGTTCGAT
>DAIMKE010000308.1:0-6829 GCA_036721875.1 Bradyrhizobium sp.
CGGTGGACCCGCTCGACTCGACCTCGCGCATGCTCTCCCCGCTGGTCGTCGGCGACGAGCACTATCAGACCGCGCGCATGGTCCAGCAGGTGCTGCAGCGCTACAAGTCGCTGCAGGACATTATCGCCATTCTCGGCATGGACGAACTGTCGGAAGAGGACAAGCTGACGGTGGCCCGCGCCCGCAAGATCGAGCGCTTCCTGTCGCAGCCGTTCCATGTCGCCGAAATCTTCACCGGTTCGCCCGGCAAGTTCGTCGACCTCGCCGACACCATCAAGGGCTTCCGCGGTCTGTGCGAAGGCAAGTACGACCATCTGCCGGAAGCGGCCTTCTACATGGTCGGCACCATCGAAGAAGCCGTCGAGAAGGGCAAGAAGCTCGCGGCTGAAGCAGCCTAAGGGGGCGAATAGCGAATAGGGAGTGGCGAATAGCCAAGAGCCATTCCCTTCCTTCGCTACCCGCCATTCGCTAATCGCTACTTGCAGGACACCATGGCCACCTTCCAATTCGATCTGGTTTCGCCCGAAAAGCTCGCGTTCTCCGGCGAGGTCGATCAGGTCGACATTCCCGGCGTGGAAGGCGATTTCGGCGTGCTCGCCGGACATGCGCCGGTCGTCGCGGCGATCCGTCCCGGTATCCTGACCATCATCGCTGGTGGCGAGCGTCAAAGAGTCATCGTGCTCGGTGGCGTTGCTGAAATGTCGGATAAGGGCCTCACGGTGCTCGCCGACGTAGCTACCTCGGTCGAGGATCTCGATCGCGCCCAGTTCGCGGACGCCATCGCCCAGATGCAGGAAAAGCTCTCCGAGAAGGAAGGCTACGAACTCGATAGCGCCATCGCGCGGCTCGATCACTTCAAGAGCATCCAGAACGAACTCAGCGCCACGGCCATGCACTAAGCCCCGGGGCGCTGCTCCGGGGCCCATGAAGGCTCCTGTTAAAATCAGCGCTCGTCACCCGGTGACGGGCGCTGAGCCTTTTGCGGCAGCATTTTCGCTCGCGGCCCTCTCCTCCGGGCGCGGCACGGAACCGCGATGGTTGCGCCGCGTGGCGATGGCGATGCAGCCGCACCATCGGCCGCCGCCAGTGGCGCGCACGCCAACTGCGCCAAGCGCGACCGCCATGCAGGGTTATTGCGATTGGCCCGTTTTCGGTCGGACCGAAATGGACGGCGAGCTGTTCGCGCCTGAATTCGATCTACCTGGTTCTGTGGTACCCGCGGAACTCCGTATCTCCGCAGACCTGCGGCCGATCGCCAGCACCATGAAGAGATTCCGATAGGCCTGATAGCGGGCACCCGAACGCGTTCGCTCACGTCCGCCCACGATCGGCGAGCCATTCTGGTCGTGCAGCCGCCACTCCCAACTCCGGCGGCGCTTGGTTACGATCACTTCCATCATGTGAGGCACAACATCGCGCAGTACAGATTATTTCAATGCGGGTCCCGCTAGTCTGTCGGCGGTCGAGGGAAAAGGTTCGGTAACGCTGAACCGCCGGAGGTATCCGGTGCTTTCCGGGAACTTCGCCGACGCATCCTCAAGGCGCTCGTCAGAGTTCCGGAAAGCCCATGCAGCCTACCGCGCGAACGCCGCAAACAGTTGCGCCACGGCCCGGTACACCTCGCGCCGGAACGGCACCACGAGATCGGCCACCCGGTCGAGCCGTTCCCAGCGCCACGAATCGAACTCGGCCGGTTGTCCGTTTCGCGGCGTCAGCGGGTCGATCTCTTCGTCGCGACCGGTGAAACGCAGCGCGAACCATTTCTGCCGCTGGCCACGAAATTTCGCCAGCCGATGGTCAGGCGGACCGTCATAGGGCGGAAACTCGTAGGTCATCCAGTCGGTTTCGCCGAGATGCTCGGCGCTGACCGCCCCGGTCTCCTCCCAGAGCTCGCGCATGACGGCATCGCGCGGGTTCTCGTTGGCGTCGATGCCGCCCTGCGGCATCTGCCATTCGAGACCGGGTAAAATGATCTCCGGCCCGTCGTCGCGGAAGCGGCGGCCGATCAGTACCTGACCGGAGCTGTTGAACAGCGCGATCCCGACATTGGGACGATAGGGCTTGTCGTCGGCCATGATGCGGCGCTCAAGTCTTGACGCCCGCGAGGCTGGAGAATTCCTTCACCACGCGCTCGTAGACCGGTCGCTTGAACGGGACGATCAGGTTCGGGAGATTCTTCATCGGCTCCCAGCGCCAGCTGATGAATTCGGCCTTGTGGCCGCCCCCGGGGCTTGCGACGTTGATTTCGGCGTCCTTGCCGGTGAAGCGCACGGCGTACCATTTCTGGCGCTGCCCTCGATAACGGCCCTTCCAGGTGCGGCCGGCCACGGTGCGCGGAATGTCGTAGATCAGCCAGTCCGGCACCTCGCCGAGCTTCTCCACCGAGCGGACGCTGGTTTCCTCGTAAAGCTCGCGCTTGGCGGCTTCCCAGGTGTCCTCGCCGGGGTCGACGCCACCTTGCGGCATCTGCCAGACGTGGGTTTCGTCGACATGCTCGATGCCGCCGGCCCGGCGGCCGATGAAGACCAGCCCCGCCGCGTTGATCAGCATCATGCCGACGCAGGTCCGGTAAGGCAGGTCTTCGTAGCGCGCCATTCCGTCAGGGCTCCTTCGGCCACAATCAATCGGGCGGGCGTGGTCCGGAGGTCCGGAGCGGCGCCATCAGGTTGATCTCTAGCCTGATTTTGATTTCAGCATCGCGGTTGTCAATGGCACAAGCATGATACCGCGGCTGTCCAGCGTCTTGGTCCAGGCCGCAATCCGCTCGATCGAGATCGGCAGGGCGGAGGCAACGCCGATGGCGAGCCCGCGTTCCTTGGCGAGCGTTTCCAGCTTGACCAGTGTGCGGTCGATCTCCGCCGAGGTGGGAACCGCGTCGATCGTGAAATCGGCCTTGGCGAACGGCATGGCCTGGGCCGCCGTCAGCGACGGGGCGGCGCTGCGCGATATGGAGCCGTCGTCGAGGTAGCCGAGGCCGCGCTTGGCCACCTCGCGGATGATCGGCTGCATCGCGTTCTCCGTCGCAACGAAGCGCGCGCCCATGAAGTTGGCGATCCCCGCATAGCCCTGGAACCGGCTGAGGTGCCAGTGCAGGCGGTCGATATTCTGCTCTGCCGTCTGCGACGTCAGCAGGGTCTGTGGGCCAGGGTCATTGTCGGGATAATCGAACGGCTCCATCGGGACCTGCAGCAGGATCTCGTGACGCTGCGCGCGGGCCCGCTCGGCCAGCTTGGCAGGGTCCGCCCCATAGGGCGTGAACGCCAGCGTCACCGCCGGCGGCAGCTTCATGATGGCATCTGTCGTCTTGGCTGCGCCGACGCCGAGGCCGCCTACGACGATGGCGACCACCGGCATTTTGGCAGCCTTGGTGCGGTCGGCGTCAGCCGCATAGACCGTGAAGGGCTTCAATCCGTCGGCAACCACCGGGATCATGCCGTAGCGGGACTTTTCCAAAAGCCGCGCATCGATACCGGCCATCGCCATGGCGGGCGTAGCCTCGCCGCCGGCCTTGTCGGCACCCTCGGTGCCAATCACGACGTCCTGGCGCTTGCCGCTGGAGCCGTCGATGATGGTGACGGTCTTGTTGTCCCCGACGGGGGCCTGCTTGAGGGCGGGCCTCGCTGCCTGATCGGGTTGGCCGGATGCCGGCTGCTTTTCGTTCGCCGTCGGCGAGCGCAGGGCGACCTGCGCGATCGGCTCGCCGCCGAACGGATTGTCGGTGAAAAGAGCGACCGTCGTGAAGGCGACCAGGAACAGCCCGAGCAGCGCGGCCAGCGCCTGCATTGCGGTGAACGGCAGCCGAAACCGGCGCTTCCTGCGCTCCGTGCGCTGTCCGAGCGGTGCGCTCAGTTCGTCGGCCGCCTCAGTCATGAACCTCCCCGAATCAACTCCGCCGACGATAGCACGACGGGCCGGATCGAGCGCCTCCACGGCGGGCAAAAGCGGCAGGTGCCGTTTGCTGCCGGGAGGAAGGGGAGAGCAGCAAAAAGGGCGGCCCGACGGCCGCCCTTTAGGTTACCTCTAAAAAATCAGGATCAGTTCGCCGCCTTGGTGGCCGGCTTGTCGATCGCCGCCTTGTCGCCGGTTGCCGGCGCGGTCGCGGTGGACTTGATGCCGTGCAGCAGGTCGGCCGCCGTCTTCAGCGCCTTGTCGTCCTTGGCGTCCGGCGGCACGTAGGACTGCGAGCCGGTCTTCTCGTCGCCGTCCGACTTCAGGTGGCCGCGCAGCGAGGCCTCGCCCTTGGTGTCGGTGCGCGCCTTCAACTCGTCCGGAACGTCCTGCAGCACTTCGATGTCGGGCACGATGCCCTTGGCCTGGATCGACTTGCCCGATGGCGTGTAGTAGCGCGCGGTGGTGAGACGAAGCGCGCCATTGCCGCTGCCGAGCGGGATGATGGTCTGTACCGAGCCCTTGCCGAACGAGCGCGTGCCGACCAGCGTCGCGCGCTTATGGTCCTGCAACGCGCCGGCGACGATTTCAGACGCCGAGGCCGAACCGCCATTTACCAGGACGATGATCGGCTTGCCCTTGGTCAGGTCGCCCGAATGGGCGGCGCGCCGCTGGGTTTCCTCGGCGTTGCGGCCGCGGGTCGAGACGATCTCGCCGCGCTCCAGGAAGGCGTCGGAAACGGTGACCGCCTCCTCGAGCAAGCCGCCGGGATTGTTGCGGAGGTCGATGATGTAGCCCTTTAGCTTGTCGCCGATCTGGTTCGAGAGATTGTTGATCTCGCGCTTGAGGCCTTCGGTGGTCTGTTCGTTGAAGGTGGTGACGCGGATATAGGCGATGTCGTCCTGCTCGACACGCGCGCGCACCGAGCGGACGCGGATGTTGTCGCGTACCAGCGTGACGTCGATCGGGTTGTCCGAGCCCTTGCGGATGATCTTGAGGCGGATCTTGGTGTTGACCGGTCCGCGCATCTTCTCGACCGCCTGATTGAGAGTCAGTCCCTGCACGGCTTCGTCGTCGAGATTGGTGATGATGTCGTTGGCCATGATGCCGGCCTTCGATGCCGGGGTGTCATCGATCGGCGAGACTACCTTGATCAGGCCGTCTTCCATCGTGACTTCGATACCGAGCCCGCCGAACTCTCCGCGGGTCTGCACCTGCATGTCGCGGAAGCTCTTCGCATCCATGTAGCTGGAATGCGGATCGAGGCCGGTGAGCATGCCTGATATAGCGGACTCGACCAGCTTGCTGTCGTCGGGCTTCTCGACATAGTCGCTGCGCACGCGTTCGAAGACATCGCCGAACAGGTTGAGCTGGCGATAGGTGTCCGAGGTCGCCGCTCGCGCACTCGAACCCATCATCAGCACGGTGCGGGGCTGGGTGACGAAGAGCGTCAAAGCCGCACCGGTGGCGGCGCTAAGAAGAATTACAGAAGTCTTGCGCATCATCCGCGAACCTTTTCGCCTTCGTTGGCGGCCCACCATGGGCCTGAATCGATTGGAGTGCCGTCCTTACGGAACTCGACATATAGCACCGGCTGACTCGCGGTTGTCGCGAGAATGGATGCGACCTGGGATGTCGACCCCATGGTCGCGACCGGCTCTCCCGTGAGCACAAACTGGCCGATATTTACCGAAATGCGCTCCATCCCGGCGATCAGGACATGATACCCGCCACCGGCATTGAGGATCAAGAGTTGTCCGTAGCTCCGGAAGGGTCCGGAGTAAACAACCCAGCCGTCACACGGGGTTGTGACCTGAGCCCCGGCGCGGGTTGCCAAGGAAATGCCTTTTTCCGCGCCACCTGCGCCATCGGAACCGCCAAAATCGCGAATCTTGCGGCCGTTAACCGGTAAGGCGAACAGCCCCTTGGCGGAAGCAAAAGCGATCGCCGGGGTGAGCCGGGCAGGGTCCTTCAGCGCCCCCAGATTGGGTTTACCATTCGGGGCAACCGGCGCGCCCTGCAGGCTGGCGGTCGTGGCTGCCTTGGCGGCGCTCTTGAGGTCCTGCTCCATTTTCGCAATCAGGCCCTGCAGGCTGTCGACCTGCCTGGAGAGATTGATGGCGCGCGCACCTTCCGCCTCCATGTCCTTTTCGATCGCGCTCTGCTTGCGCTGCCGTTCTTCGACCAGCGCGGCGAGCCTGACCTGATCGTCCTTCAACTTGTCGCGGTCGTGCGCCAGCACGTCGCGTTCGGTGGCGATGCGCTGACGCACACTCACGAGTTCGCCGAGATCGGCAGCGAGCTTTTCCGCGCGTCCGCGCAATTCGGGCACCACAGATCCAAGCAGCATCGCGGTGCGCAGCGATTGCAGCGCGTCCTCGGGCCGCACCAGCAGCGCCGGCGGCGTACGCCTGCCGGCACGCTGCAGGGCCGCCAGCACCTCGACGATTTCGGAGCGGCGTGAATCGAGCGAGCCCTTGATCTGCTGCTCGCGGATATCGAGCGGGCGCAGCCGCCCCTCGGTCTCGCCGATCCGGGTCTCGACGCCGCGCACCAGCGCTGCGATGTCGATCAACTGTTGATTGAGCTTGGAGCGATCCTGCCCGATCGCGGCGATGTCGGCCTTCAGCTTCCGCTGCAGTTCGGCGGCCTTGCGCTGCTCTTCGCGCGCGGCCTCGAGTTCCTGCTCGCGCTGCTTGATGATGTCGGGGGAGGCGGCAGTCGCCTGCTGCGTCGGGGCGGCCTGCTGCGCGGCAGCCGACGCAAGCGAGAGGGCAACGAAGCTTGCGGCAAGCAACATCTGCGCAAGCGAGACGGCAGCCATCAGCCGCACGCCGCCGCCAGCGGTGTCAGGGTGCGAATGAATGTTCCGCGTTGAATGCATCCGGTCTATTCAGCGTTCTCTGTATTCACATCACCGTGCCTAGGCACGGTGATAGGG
>DAIMKE010000309.1:0-6800 GCA_036721875.1 Bradyrhizobium sp.
GATGTATCCCGACGCCGACTCCGCGCTGCTGGTGCCGGGTTCGCTGGTATTCGTCAAACCCGATCGCCCGGTCAGCCTGCGCAACAATCTCGCCTGGTGGGAATATCGCCCGGGCGCGAACTGGCGGCATCCGCAGGGGCCGGGGAGTTCGATCGCCGGCCGCGACGATCATCCCGTCGTGCACATCGCGCACGAGGACGCGCTTGCCTATGCGGCGTGGTGTGGCAAGGAATTGCCGTCTGAGGCGGAATGGGAGTTCGCCGCCCGCGGCGGTCTCGAAGGCAAGGCCTATCCGTGGGGCGATGCCGCCAATCCCGAGGGCCGGTTTCTCGCCAATACCTGGCAAGGCCAGTTTCCGCACGAGAATCTCGCCGAGGACGGATACGACGGCACTTCACCGGTCGACGCTTTTCCGGCCAACGGTTACGGGCTGTTCGACATGGTCGGCAACGTCTGGGAATGGACGTCGAGCCTCTATGACGCCGCGCCGGACCAACCGCCGCAATCCTGCTGCCATCCCAATGCCGGCGACGACCGATCCACGCGCCGCGTGGTGAAGGGCGGCTCGCATCTCTGCGCTCCGAATTACTGCCTGCGCTATCGGCCGTCAGCCCGTCAGGGCGAAACGGTCGATTCTTCCACCTGTCACATCGGCTTCCGCTGCGTCGTGCGTCAACCGCAGGGCAGCTGACGCAAGCCAGCCGCCAGACCGAAACGAGCCGTCACACTTTCCGGATAGATCCAATGCAAATGTCCAGCTCCGCCGTCACCCAATCGCAGTTCGAAGACTCGCCGTCCATCTTTGCCGTGCTGCGTGCGCCGAACCTCTTTGTCCGGGAATCTCTGGCCGGCGTCATCACGGCGCTGGCGCTGATTCCCGAGGTGATCTCGTTTTCGTTCGTGTCGGGCGTCGATCCCAAGGTGGCGCTGGTCGCCTCGATCGTGTTGTGCCTGGTGATGTCCGTTCTCGGCGGCAGGCCGGCCATGGTCACCGCCGCCGCCGGTTCGATTGCGCTGGTGATCGGGCCGATGGTGAAGGTGCATGGGGTCGGCTACATCCTGCCCACCATCATCCTCGCCGGTATCATTCAGATTGGGTTCGGCCTGGCCGGACTGGCGCGGCTGACGCGCTTCATTCCACGATCGGTGATGATCGGCTTCGTCAATGCGCTCGGCATTCTCATTTTCGCGGCGCAGGTGCCGCACATCTTCAACGTGCCGTGGCTGGTCTATCCGCTGTTTGCATTGACGATCGCGATCGTCCTCCTGATGCCGCGCATCACGACCGCCGTTCCGGCGCCGCTGGTCGCCATCATCGTGGTGACGTCGATCGTGATCCTTGGGCACCTGACGGTTCCCAATGTCGGTGGCGAGGGGGCGATGGCGCCCGGATTGCCGGGCATCACGGCGTTTGCCGTCCCGCTCGACCTCAGCACGCTGCGCATCATCTGGCCGACCGCGATCAGCGTCGCCTTCGTCGGTCTGCTCGAAACGCTGCTGACGGCCAAGCTGGTCGACGACCTGACCGACACGAGGTCGCACAAGGGCAAGGAATCCTGGGCGCTTGGCGTCGCCAACATTGCCGCCGGCTTTTATGGCGGCATCGGCGGTTGCGCGATGATCGCCCAGACCATCGTCAACGTGAAGATCGGGCAGGGGCGTACCCGGATTTCGACGGCGGTCGCCGCCATCGTGCTGCTGGTGCTGGTGACGGCACTCAGCGATCTGATGGCGCAGATTCCGATGGTCGCACTGGCCGCCGTCATGATGATCGCCGCGCTCAAGACCATCGATTGGCACAGCGTCAACCCGGCAACGCTCAAGCGCATGCCGATCCCGGAAACGCTGGTCATGGGAACGACCGTTGTGGTGACTGTCATCACCGGCAACCTTGCGATCGGCATCGCCGTCGGCGTGATGCTGGCGATGGTTCTGTTCGCCCGCCGGGTGGCGCATGTCATTCGCGCGGAACGCACGCTGAGCCCGGACGGGATGTCGGTTCGCTATGACGTCCACGGGCCATTGTTCTTCGGCAGCAGCAACGATCTGGTGGAGCGCTTCTCCTACGGCGAGGATCCCAAGCGCGTCCTGATTGATCTCACCCATTCCCAGATATGGGATGCGTCAAGCGTCGCGGCCCTGGATTCGATCGAGACCAAATACCGCGACCACGGCGCCACCATCACCTTCACCGGGCTCGACCAGCGCAGTTCCTCGTTTCACCAGCGGCTGACGGGTCAGCTTGGCGCCTGACTTGGACTGCAGGACGAAAGGATCGTTCGATGGGCCTTCTCCATTGGATATCGAACCTCACCGCCAGGATCATGCGGGCCTGGGCCGGCCGATACCGTCCGGAACGGCATTACATGCGCGGGGCCGGGCCGGCCTCGAAGCGAAGCCGGAGCCAGGCGCGGGCTCCGGGGGCTTGATCGAGCCGGTTAGCGTGATGCCTTAGGTCTTGCCGCGCGTTTCCCGTGTCTTGCCGACCAGTTCCTGCAGGGGCTGGAAAGTCTGGCGGGCAAGCTTGTTGTGGAGTTCGCAGATCTTCTGCGACTCAGCAACGGAGGTCTCGTAAGCACGTTTCACAAATTCGGTGTGAACCGACATTGCCTTTTCGACCGACCGCGCGCCGCTCAGCTGCTCGAAAAACGAACCGAACTCCTCGAACGATTTCCTGGTGTAGTCGCGATAGGCGTTCGCAATGGTCTGCAGGCTCACGGGTGTGAGTTCGGCCGTCGCTGGTTCGGCTGTGGCAGGCTCGGACCTGGCAGGCTCGGACTTGGCCGGTTCGGCGATCGCAATTTCGGCGCCTGCAGGCTCGGCCAGCACAGGTTCTGCCGTTGCAGGTTCGATTGTCGCAAGTTTGGCTGGCGCGGGTTCGACGGGCGAGGGTGCAGCGGCCGGCGGCGGCTCGGGCTCGGCGGCGACGGCAACAAGGGGCTCGTCAATCGCCATCTCGTCAACTGCCGTCGGCGGCTCTTCCACCTTCGGGCTCTCGGCGTGAACCGGCTGGGGCTGTAGCGGTTGATCCTGTTCCGGGCTTTGCAATTGAACCGGCGCGGGGCGCTCTGGCGGGCCCTTCCTGGCAGCCGTCTTTTTGCTCTCGCCCTTCTTGCTTTCCGCCTTCTTGCCTTCCCCCTTCTTGCTTTCCCCCTTCCGGCTGCGCCGTCCGGATTTTCCTGCCGGTTTGCCCTCGTCTGTATTCGACATCTTGTTCCCCTGTTCCAATGTCAAACCGAATGGCAAGACTCTGCCATGTTTACGATCCAATAGCGGTTCTTGCTTGTCGGTTGCATGGCACTGGCGTGTTGACATTTTGAAGCGCCACGCCGGCGCCCGGTTGTCGCGATTGCAGGCCTGGCCGCTATTCCGTCTGGACTCTTTTCCATGATATTAGTTCCCAATCAGGCGAGAGGACAATCGGGTTATGAATTCTCAGTCGATAGCCGGTATTTTGGGAGCCATCGTCGCGTCGATTGTGCTGGTGGCCGCTATCGCCTTCGGGCCGATCGGGCAGTTCGGAAAGCCCGCCAAGCCGGCCAGCGTTCAGCCGGCGCAAGCGGTGCAGCAGGCCCCCGCCGCGCCCGCTCCGCGAGGGCCGGTGATTCGGGAAGTGCCGAACTAGTTGCCCGGTCCATCCGTTCGCCCCTTGCGGAACACGTCTGGCATTCCTATTTAGCTTCTAACGGCGACGTTGACGCTTCAAAGCTCCGGCGCTGGGACGACCATGAATAGTTTGGCAGCGCCGGATGTACGCGCGCCCTCTGTTCGTGGTCGTTGGCATTTTAGGACCTGTTTTCGTCCTTTGTCCCCACTAACTGTCAGTGCCAAGGCTCGCCTTGGCATGTCCGGCGGCGGCGGATATACCGCTGCCCACCATGAATGACACCAGCCAACCGGGGACCGAAGCCCTGTCGCAGGCCGCCGGATTGCCGCAGCTTTCCGTCGTCGTCCCGACCTTCAACGAACGCGATAATGTGACGGTTCTATACCGCAGGCTGGACGCGACGCTGGCCGGCATCCCCTGGGAAGTCGTCTTTGTCGATGACAATTCCCCTGACGGTACCTGGGAAGTGGTGCGGGCCCTGGCGCGCAAGGACCCGCGGGTTCGCTGCATCCGCCGGATCGGACGGCGCGGGCTGTCCGGCGCCTGCATCGAGGGCATTCTGGCGTCGAGCGCGCCCTATGCGGCAGTCATGGACGCGGATCTGCAGCACGACGAAACGCAGCTGCCGAAGATGGTCGGCCTGCTGCAGGGGGGCGAGGCTGAACTCGTCGTCGGCAGCCGCTATATCGAGGGCGGCAGCTCCGACAGCTTCAACAAGCAGCGCGCCGGCATCAGCGCGCTGGCAACCGAGGTTGCGAGGCGCGTGCTGAAGGTCGAGATCGCCGATCCCATGAGCGGCTTCTTCATGATCCGGCGCGACCGCTTCGAGCAACTGGCGCCGCAGCTCTCCACCCAGGGCTTCAAGATCCTGCTCGACATCGTAGCCACCGCGGAGGGCAAGCTGCGGACGATCGAAATTCCCTTCACTTTCGGCTCGCGCCAGCATGGTGAGAGCAAGCTCGATTCCATGGTGGCGCTGGACTTCCTCGGCCTGGTGCTGGCGAAGCTGACGCATGACGTGGTGTCGCTGCGCTTCCTGCTGTTCGCGATGGTCGGAGGCACCGGCCTCGTCGTGCATCTGGTGACGCTGTTCATCTCCCACGAAATCTTCAACAAGCCATTTGCGGAGGCGCAGGCCGCCGGCGCGCTGGTCGCCATGACCAGCAACTTCATCCTGAACAATTTTCTGACCTATCGCGACCAGCGGCTGAAGGGGTTTGCGATCCTGCGCGGGCTGTTGCTGTTCTACCTGGTCTGCGGCGTTGGCCTTCTAGCAAACGTGGGCGTGGCGTTCTCTGTCTTCGAGCAGGAGCCGATCTGGTGGCTCGCGGGGCTTGCCGGCGCACTGATGGGCGTGGTCTGGAACTACGCGATGTCGGGAATGTTCGTCTGGCGCAAGCGGTGACCGACCAATGAAACCCGACGAGGCGCGGCTTGGCCTCTTGACGGCGCTGGCGATCCTGGCGCTGGTCGCGCTGCGCCTGATCGCTGCCGCCTGGACGCCGATCACTTTCGACGAAGCCTATTACTGGATGTGGTCGAAGCATCTCGCCGGCGGCTATTACGATCATCCGCCGATGGTTGCCGTGGTGATCCGGCTCGGGACCTCGCTTGCGGGAGATACCGAACTAGGCGTGCGGCTGGTGTCGATCCTGCTGGCGCTGCCGATGAGCTGGGCGGTGTACCAGGCCACGCTGATCCTGTTTCGCGACAAGCGGGTGGCCTCGACGGCGACGCTTCTGCTGAACGTCACGCTGATGACCGCCGTCGGCACCATGATCGTGACGCCGGACGCGCCATTGCTGGTCGCTTCGAGCGTTCTGCTGTTCGCACTCGCCAAGGTCATGCAGACCGGACATGGCGCATGGTGGCTGGCGGTCGGCGCTGCGGCCGGTTGCGCGGTGCTGTCGAAATACACCGCGCTGTTCTTTGGGCCGGCGATCCTGATCTGGCTGGCTGCCGTACCCAGATTGCGGCACTGGCTGGTTTCGCCATGGCTCTATATCGGCGGCCTCGTCGCGCTCATGCTGTTCGCGCCGGTCATTTTGTGGAATGCCGATCACGGCTGGGTTTCCTTCATCAAGCAGATGGGCCGGGCCCATATCGAGGATTTCCGCCCGGTCTTCATCGCCGAACTGATCCCGACGCAGATTGCGTTCGCGACGCCGCTGGTGTGGATTCTCGGCGCGATGGGGCTCTACGCGCTGCTGCGACGTCGCGCCGGGACGCTGCCGGCGCGGGTGCTCGTCAACGTCATGTTCTGGACCATCGTCGCGTATTTCGTCTGGCATTCGCTGCATGCCCGCGTCGAGGCCAACTGGTTTGCCCCGGTCTATCCGGCGTTTGCCGTCGCTGCCGCGGTCGCCGCCCATCTCGTGCAGTGGGAGCCGCGCCCGCAGCGCGCGGTCGACTTCTGCCGGCGCTGGGCCGTGCCGTCGGGCGTAGTGCTGTTCGGCCTGCTGGTCGTGCAGGCCAATACCGGCGCGCTCTCCGGCTATCGCCGCGACGCTACCGTGCGCAGCGTCGGCGTCGGCTGGCGCGAAACCGCCGATGCCATCGAGGCGGTGAGGGCGCGCGCCGGCGCAACATGCGTGCTTGCGCCGGACTACGGCACCACCGGCTGGCTCGCGTTCCACCTGCCGAAGGGCACTTGCGTCGCGCAGCAGGGCCAGCGCATCCGCTGGGTCAACATGCCCGAACCCGACGCTACGCAACTCGCGGGCAAGATTCTGTACGTGTACGAGGCGTGGCACGGCGAGGCGCCGTTTGCGAAGGACAGGTTTGCCCGTGTCGAGCGGGTCGGCGAGGTCCAGCGCAAGCGCGGCCCGCTGGTGATCGAGACCTATGCGCTGGATGTCCTGCAGGGGCCGAAGGGGGAGGTGTTCGACCGCTCTCCGCCGCCGGAATTGCGGTAAGGGCCATTCATTCCGCAGCGTGCGGATGCGCGCCGTTTTCCATCGCCCGATCCTCGCTTCGCCACAGCCAGACGGTGAGCGAGCCGGACCTGCCGCGAATCTGCGCTTCGACGGGCCCCTCGAGGCTGCCGGTTTTCAGCCGGGCGCCCGTGCGCTCGGCTTCGACGCGCAATGTATCGCTCACCGCCAGCCTGACGTCGTGCCGCGCGGCCACTTCCATCAGCCGGCTCGACACGTTCACGGTGTCTCCGGTCGCCGTGATGTGCTGATGGCTTCGG
>DAIMKE010000310.1:0-6798 GCA_036721875.1 Bradyrhizobium sp.
ACCGGAAGCCGGCCGCGACGCCGGCGAGCGCTATGAACTCATCATCGAGTCCGGCCGCGCCGAACGCCACTACTGGCTCGACCTCTGGCGCTATCGGGAACTGTTTCAGGTGCTGGCGTGGCGCGACATCGCCGTCCGCTACAAGCAGACCGTGATTGGCGCGGCCTGGGCCATCGTTCGACCGTTCCTGACGATGGTCGTGTTTACGATCGTGTTCGGCAAGCTGGCCCAGCTGCCGTCGGATGGCACGGCGCCCTACGCGCTGATGGTCTTCGCCGGGATGCTGCCGTGGAGCTTCTTCGCCACCGCGGTCGCCGACGCCTCCAACAGCCTCATCAGCAACGCCAATCTCGTCGGCAAGGTGTATTTCCCGCGCCTGATCGTGCCGACCGCCGCCGTGATGGTCGCCTTCGTCGATTTCCTGATCGGCTTTGCAATCCTCATCGGCCTGATGATCTGGTACCAGTTCGCGCCGGGCTGGCAGGTCGTGTTCCTGCCGCTGTTTGCCCTGATCGCCTTCGTCGCAAGTATCGGCATCGGGGTCTGGATTACCGCGCTCAACGTCAGGTACCGCGATTTCCGCTACGTCATTCCCTTCATGGTTCAGATGGGGCTGTACGTATCGCCTGTCGGCTTCAGCTCGAGCGTCATCCCGGATCAATGGCGTCTCCTCTACTCGCTCAACCCGATGGTCGGGGTGATTGACGGCTTTCGCTGGTGCCTCCTCGGCGGCCAGAGCCAGCTGTATTGGCCGGGGCTCGCGCTGAGCTTCGGCGTTGCCGCATTCTTCCTCTGGTTCGGTATCCGCCAGTTCAGGAAGATGGAAAAGAGCTTTGCGGATTTGATTTGACCCCAATGTCCGACGTCGCCATCGCAGTCGAGAACCTCTCGAAGAGTTACCTGATCGGCCATCAGGCAGGTCAGCGCGAGCGCTACACGGCGCTGCGTGACGTGATCGCCCGCGAGGCGCGAAATTTTGCCCGCAAGGGGCTCGATTTCATCGGTGGCCGGCAGATCGTCCAGGGCGATGAAGTAGAGCAGTTCTGGGCCTTGCGCGACGTAAGCTTCGATGTGAAGCGCGGCGAGGTTCTAGGAATCATCGGGCGAAACGGCGCCGGCAAATCGACGCTGCTCAAGATCCTCAGCCGCATCACCGAGCCGGATCGTGGACGCGCGATCGTACGCGGCCGCGTGGCAAGCCTGCTGGAGGTGGGCACCGGCTTTCACCCCGAACTGACCGGCCGCGAGAACATCTTTCTGAACGGGGCGATCCTCGGGATGACCAGGGCGGAGATCAGGAAGAAATTCGACGAGATCGTTGCGTTCGCCGAAGTCGAACGATTTCTCGATACACCTGTCAAGCGCTACAGCAGCGGCATGTATGTCAGGCTGGCGTTCGCCGTAGCCGCGCATCTTGAGCCGGAGATCCTGATCATTGATGAAGTCCTTGCGGTAGGCGATGCAAGCTTCCAGAAAAAGTCGCTAGGCAAGATGCAGTCGGTTGCCGTCAACGAGAACCGCACCGTCCTGTTCGTCAGCCACAGCCTCCAGGCGATTCAGTCACTGTGCGATCGTGCCATTTTGCTGAATTCCGGAACGGTGGAAGCATACGGCCCAGCCCGCACCGTGGTCGGACAGTACTTGAAACACGCGCAATCGCTCGGCGGAGAAAAAGTCTGGTCGGAACACGACGCGCCCGGCAATGACGTGGTGTCGCTCCGCGCAATCCGGATCATCGGGGAGGGCGGGGAGATCGGCCGGTCGGTCAACACCGACAAGGACTTTTTCGTGGAGCTGGAATTCAAGGCCGAGCGGTTGGACAAAAGCCTGTGTGTTGGATTCGACTTGTCCAACGCCGACGGCATCACCATCTTTCGTTCCTATCAGACGGACTCGCGTGAAGCGAACTGGCCGACCGTGCAAATCGGATGTAACCGTTGGCGCTGCAAGGTTCCCCGTGGACTGCTCAATGGCGGCACCTATCTAGTGAATCCTCGGATCTCGATCCACAACGTCGCCTGGATCGTGCACGAAGACGCGATCCTCGAATTCCGCGTCAGCTTGCGGCATGGCGTTTCGCCGTTCTGGAACTCGATCTCGGAACAAAATCGACCGGGAGTGATGGCACCTCTTCTCGATTGGTCGAGCCATTGATCGGCTTGAGTTGGTGATTTGCTGAAACCTCCCAAAATCTCCATCGTCACACCGTCCCTCAATCAGGCGGAGTATATCGAGCAGACGATTTGCTCGGTGCTCGACCAAGGATATCCCAACCTCGAATACATTATCATCGATGGTGGCAGCACCGACGGCACCGTCGACATCATCCGGAAGTACGAAGCCCATCTGGCGTATTGGGTCAGCGAAAAGGACAGCGGCCAGTCGAACGCCATCAACAAGGGGGTGAAGCGCGCCACCGGTGACATCATCGCCTACATGAACAGCGACGACTATTATCTGGACGGCGCGTTCGCACGCGTCGCCGATGCGTTTCGCGACCGCCCGGACGTCGATCTCTGGCACGGGCGTTGCCGGATCGTCGATCAGTTCGGTGCCAAGGTGGATGAGCGGATTGGTGCAATCGAGCGGTACGACGAGGTTCTCGACCTTTGGGACGTCTGGTGGAAGAGGCGGAATTTCGTTCAGCCGGAAGTGTTCTGGACCAAGCGGATCGGCGACCGGATCGGCGCGTTTCGCGAGGATCTCTACTTTGTCATGGACTACGAGTACTGGCTGCGCATGTTTGCCGCCGGCGGTGCCGCGGGATTCATCGATTCGGAAATCTCCGCGTTCCGCCTGCAGCCCAATCAGAAATCGACTCAGCCCGCCAAAACGGCACAGGAGCTTCTCGACGTCGTTCGGCCGTATGTTTTCGGCCAGGACGATCGATTGACGCATCAGAAGCGTCTCGCTTTGCAGGCGAGGTGGATCTATCAGGCGAAGTTCCTCACCGAGGTGCAGCACTCGCTTGACCGTGATGAGCCGCGATGGCGACGGCTGCTGCGGCTGGCTTGGTTTTCCGCCAGCAATCCACGGGTCGTGATGGCGCCCGACTTCTGGGAGCGCGTGCCGGTGATCCGATCAATTACAGGCAAGACGACAGCACGATCATGAGATTGACCCCCGGCGCCATTCGTCTCAGGTTTAATCAGAAATTCAAGCACGGCGTTCGCGTCGCGTGGTATCGGGATGTCGTGCGCCCGCGCATCCTGAATACCCCGCCGATCGCGGACACGTCTGATCACCGGTACGAGATCCATGTGCTGACCTCCCGGCACGATTGGCTCAATCTCATCTGGTCGTTGAAGTCGTTCTATGCCGCAAGCGCCAGACGCTATGCGCTGTGCATTCACGAAGACGGTACGCTCGACGCCTTCGCGCTGTCGTCACTGCAGCGGCACTTCCCGATGGCGCGGATCGTTCGCCGCAAGGACGCCGACCAGAGGCTTGCGCAAGAGCTGAGAGGGTTTCCCCGCAGTTTGCAGTTCCGCACGGCGAACCTGTTGTCGCTGAAGGTGTTCGACTTCATCGCCTATCTGCAGGCGGATCGGATGGTGCTGTTCGACAGCGATCTGCTTTTCTTCGACGAACCGAAGGCGTATCTCTCTCGCCTGGAAGACGGCCATTATCGGCTCAACGCCTTCAACGCCGATTGCGACAGCGCCTACACCGTCGATGCCGAGGCGGTGCGGGCCCGGCTCGGATTCGAACTGCTGGCCCGCGTCAACAGCGGCTTCGGCATCGTCCATCGCGATTCGATGAAGCTGGAATGGATCGAGGAATTTCTGGCGCTGCCGGGCCTCACGGAGGGGCACTTCTGGCGAATCGAGCAGACGCTGTACGCGTTGTGCGGCTCCCGCTACGGCGCCGAGCTGCTGCCCGGGGAGTATGAAGTCAGCCTGGAAGCCGGCATTCCGCCGCGCATCTTCCGGCATTACGTCGGTGCCATCCGTCACCTGATGTATGGCGAGGGCATCGCGCATCTGGCGCAGGCGCGCTTTCTGAACCGGCGTCAATGGACGCACGAGGCGGCCGCCGGCGCGTCAGGCGGGCAACTGAGTTCGTCGCGCCGCTGATGCGAAGCATCCGCCCTGGCGAGAAGTCGGCCGAGATGTCCAGGCCAATGCGTATCCTTTTCGCTCCGGACTGGCGGGCGGGGGTACCCTATCAAACGCTTCTCGCTGACGCCCTCGTGCGGCGCGGTGCCAAGGTGCGGTTTCTGCAAGGCTACAAGCGCGTGCTTCCCCTGAGCCGGCTGTTGAAGGATCAGGACTGCGATATCCTCCACCTCCACTGGCCGGAGGCGTATTATCCGCGCCGGGGCAATGCGCTGGATTGGTTCCGCACTGCGCGGTTTCCCTTCGATCTCGATCGGGCGACGCAGAATGCCGTGCTGGTCACGACAGCCCACAACCTTTATGCGCACAATCGTGGCGCCGACGGGCTGGTCGGACGGAACGTGCGCTACGCCAACCGCAAGTCCAGGATCGTCTTTGCGCATTCAGCCGGGGCAAAGCAGAAGTTGGCCGGGGCATTCGGCCTGGACCCATCGCTGGTGCGCGTTGTTCCCCACGGGGATCTGTCGGTGGCCATGGCCCCGCCGGTCAGCCAGGCAGAAGCGCGACATCAACTCGGCTTAAGTGACGATAAGCTTGCCCTCATGTTCGGCACTGTCGAGCCTTACAAGGGTGTGGAAGATGTCATTGCTTGGTGGCATAAAATGCAACCTCCAATCAAGTTGGCTGTCGTCGGTAGGCCGGTTACCGATCAATATGCGACGCAGATATCTCGTGCGATCGGCGATACATCGAAAATATTGTCTCGGCTAGAATTCCTTACCGATGACGCGCTCAGTTTGTGGCTGAGCGCTGCAGACCTTGTTATCTTCAATTATAGAGAGATATTAACATCTGGAGCCGCTAGTCTCGCGCGATCGTACGGCATTCCTCTTTTGCTGCCGCACCGGCTCGACACGGTCGATCTCGATGAACCGACACCCTATGTCCGGAGATTTACCGATTTGGCGATAGATTTCGGCTCTGAACTTGACACCGCCCTTTCGATGCCCCCTGACTTTGCGTCTGCTGCATCCTGGCGCCAAGCGTGCAACTGGGATCGAATTGCGGATCTCACCATCGATGGGTATCGATCTGCGCTCGAGCTTAAAAAATGTGCGGCATAGCAGGCGTCATTGATCCGCAGTCGTCTGATCCAGGTGTCGACCTGGCGCGGATGCTTCAGCGGATAGTGCATCGTGGGCCGGACGGAGAGGGCAGCCATATCGACCGGGAGCGATCTGTAGCGCTCGGAATGCGCAGGCTGTCGATCATTGACCTCGAAGGCGGTTGGCAGCCGATATGGAACGAGGACCATACGATCTGCGTCTTTTTCAATGGCGAGATTTACAATTACGTTGAACTTAGCGAGGAGTTGCACCGTAGCGGTCATCGTTTCCGCACCTGCAGCGATACGGAAGTGCTCGTTCACCTGTATGAGCAATACGGTGAGCAGATGACCAGTCGCCTACGAGGCATGTTCGCTTTCTGCATCCTCGACGAGCGGTCCGGTAGCCTGTTTCTTGCTCGCGACCATTTCGGTCAAAAGCCGCTCTACTTCACGCGCGCCGGGAGCCGCTTCGCATTTGCGAGTGAATTGAAAGCTCTTCTGACCCTGCCTTGGGTTGATCGCGAACTCGACGAGCATGCTTTCCTGGACTATGCGGCATGGCTGTCGTTACCCTCGCCACGTACGCATTTTCGCTCGATACGCAAACTCGCGGCCGGGAGCTCGATGCGGGTTTCACTGGCGGTGCCGGCGTGCGAACCGCAGCAGTACTGGAGATATGAGCTAACGGCGGAGCCTGACCTCACCGATATCGATTCAGCCGTTGCCGAGCTCGACCGCGCTCTATCCGAAAGCATGGCCCTGCATCTGCGGGCCGACGTTCCCGTCGGCGTCCTGCTCAGCAGCGGTCTCGATAGCCGGACGATCCTTGCCTACGCGCAAGCGCGGCAGGATGGAAAGGCCAAAAGTTTCTCAGTTGGTTTCGGATCGGATGACTCTGAGTTGATCGGTGCAACAGAAACGGCACGCGAGCTCGGGTCCGAACACTACGAGTTCGAACTCCAGGCCGACGACTTCGCGAATACTTTTGATAGAGTAGTTAGTTTGTTGGATGAACCAATAGGTGACCCGGCCTGCTTCGCCGTCCTGCGACTTTGCGAGTTCGCGCGCAGCCACGTCAAAGTACTGCTGTCTGGAGAGGGTAGCGACGAAATTCTGGCGGGCTACGCAGGCAGATACGCGGGTATGATGGCGACGATGAGTAAAAGCCGGAGCTTGCACCTGCTTGCTCCAATTCTTCCGGCACCAGCGGTCCACGCCAGTGCATCGCGCTGGACGCGCCTCTTGCACCGTGCCCGTAGTTCGTCCGCGGCCGAGGCACTTCAATTGCGCATCGAGGGGTTGCCTGGCGACATTCGAGAGCCGAGGGTCATGACCCACTCACAACTTGCCGCACTTCGTAAGCGAATGTTCTCGCTCAGCGAGACAGGCTTTCGCCCGCAGCGCGACCTACTCAGTTCATTGCTCCTGCTGGACATCGAGTGGCAGTTAGCCGAATCGTTGTTGCAGAAGGCAGACAAGATGAGCATGGGCGCGAGTATGGAGTTGCGCACCCCCATTTTAGATATCGAAGTGGCCAAGGTGGCTGCACGAATTCCTTCCGGCTTGAAGCTCCCGGAAGGCGGTCCCGGAAAGTATGTGCTTCGAAAGCTGCACGCGGAAAAGCTCCACGAG
>DAIMKE010000311.1:0-6798 GCA_036721875.1 Bradyrhizobium sp.
ATCTGGGACTGACGATCGAAACCGTGAGCCGGACGCTGACGCGATTCGAACGCGAGAAGATGCTCATCATCGTCACCGGCGGGGTGCGCCTGCTGGATCCAACCCGGGCCGCGGCCATGGCGGCGGCGTAGAAATCCAGCGCGACGGCAATCAAATTTGACTCAGGTCAAAGCCCGGATGAGGGCACGCCGGCATGCTTCCTCCATCATCCAGGAGGTCATTTCCCATGCCGACCGAGTCGTTGCTTGTTTCCATCTGCGTCGTTGCGATGTTCGTGGTTTTCGGCGCGGTGTTGGCCTGGGGTGACAGGCAGACCCGCACGAAAGAATTGGTCCGCCAGCCCGACGGCAAGCGCCGGGCGTTCTGACGCCGGGCCCTCGCTTTGGGGGCGTGCGGCATCCTCTGCAGGAGAAGATTGTGCCGTTGAGATCGATTGACACCCGAGCGGTTGCCCGCCGGGTGCGCGCATTCGTCGCCAAAATCAAGCGCCCGGCAGTGCCAAGCGGCGAGAGCAGCGGCACTGAGCGAGGGCAAGTGTCGGCGCCAACGCAGGTCGTGCTGCCGATTGGCCCTGCCTGTTGCTGAAAGCGCTCGGCGTCCGTCCGGTTCCGTCGCCGACTTTTTCCGCAAACAACCAAAATTTGACTTCGATCAATTCGGCTGTGGCGAAGCTGTGGTCATTGAGACTCGCATTTGCAGAAGAGATTCCCACGCATGACCCAAACTCAAACCGCGAAATCGATGTCACATGGCGAAGCCGGCTTGACGCTGGCGTTCGCGCTACTCGCGCCGCTGTGCCTGTTTGCGGCAGCCAAGGCGCAGGACAGTGCCTTCGCCTTTCATGCGTCGCTGGCGTCTGCGGCGAGCCTGTGGGCGGTGTTTGCGATCGTAAACCGGTATTTCGATCGGCCGGCGTCACTGCCTCCGGCGGAAATCAACGGCCGCCCCAACTACAACATGGGCCCGATCAAATTCGCCGCCGCGATGTCGGTGTTCTGGGGTATCGCCGGCTTTACAGTCGGGTTGCTGATCGCCGCGCAACTCGCGTGGCCCGCGCTCAATTTCGATCTGCCGTGGACCAGCTTCGGCCGGCTGCGGCCGCTGCATACGTCAGCGGTGATCTTCGCTTTCGGTGGCAACGTCCTGGTCGCAACGTCGTTCTACGTCGTTCAGAGGACCAGCCGTGTGCGTCTGGCAGGGGACCTCGCGCCGTGGTTCGTCGTCATCGGATATAATTTCTTCATCCTGGTTGCCGGCACCGGCTACCTGTTCGGCGTCACGCAATCCAAGGAATACGCCGAGCCGGAATGGTACGCGGACCTCTGGCTGACGATCGTCTGGGTGGTCTATCTGCTGGTCTTCCTGGTGACCCTCATCAAGCGCAAGGAACCACATATCTTCGTCGCCAACTGGTTCTATCTCGCCTTCATCGTCACCATCGCCGTCCTTCATCTCGGCAATAATCCCTCGCTGCCGGTGTCGGTGTTCGGTTCGAAGTCCTACATCGCCTGGGCCGGCGTCCAGGATGCGATGTTCCAATGGTGGTATGGACATAATGCGGTCGGCTTCTTTCTCACCGCCGGCTTCCTCGCCATCATGTACTATTTCATTCCGAAGCGCGCCGAGCGGCCGATCTATTCCTACCGGCTGTCGATCATCCATTTCTGGGCGATCATCTTCCTCTACATCTGGGCCGGCCCGCATCATCTCCACTACACCGCGCTGCCGGATTGGGCGCAGACCCTCGGCATGACGTTCTCGATCATGCTGTGGATGCCTTCCTGGGGCGGCATGATCAATGGCCTGATGACGCTGTCGGGCGCCTGGGACAAGCTGCGGACCGATCCGGTCCTGCGGATGCTGGTCGTGTCGGTCGCCTTCTACGGCATGGCCACGTTCGAAGGCCCGCTGATGTCGATCAAGGTGGTGAATTCGCTCAGCCACTACACCGACTGGACCATCGGCCACGTTCACGCCGGTGCGCTGGGCTGGGTCGGCTTCGTCTCGTTCGGTGCGCTGTATTGCCTGGTTCCCTGGCTGTGGGATCGCAAGGGGCTCTACAGCCTGAAACTGGTCAACTGGCACTTCTGGATCGCGACCATCGGCATCGTGCTCTACATCTCGGCGATGTGGGTGTCCGGAATCCTGCAGGGCCTGATGTGGCGCGCCTACACCTCGCTCGGCTTCCTCGAATATTCCTTCATCGAAACCGTGGAAGCGATGCATCCCTTCTACGTCATTCGCGCCGCCGGTGGCGCACTGTTCCTGATCGGGGCGTTGATCATGGCCTATAACCTCTGGATGACGGTGCGCGTCGGCGAGGCCGAAGTGCAGTCGCCCATCGCTCTTCAGCCGGCGGAATGAGGAGCGCACCAATGTCTTTCTGGGCACGGCACCAAATCTTCGAAAAGAACTCGATCGTCCTGGTCGCGGGGATCCTCGTGGTCATCGCCATCGGCGGCCTCGTCGAAATCACCCCGCTGTTCTATCTCAAGAGCACCATCGAGAAGGTCGATGGCATCAGGCCGTACACGCCGCTCGAGCTTGCGGGCCGCAATATCTACGTCCGCGAGGGCTGCTATCTCTGCCACTCGCAGATGGTCCGGCCGCTCCGCGATGAAGTCGAGCGCTACGGCCACTATTCGCTCGCGGCCGAGAGCATGTACGACCATCCGTTCCAGTGGGGATCCAAGCGTACCGGTCCCGATCTGGCCCGCGTCGGCGGCAAGTATTCCGATGAATGGCATGTGACGCACCTGGCCAACCCGCGTGCGATCGTCCCGCAATCGGTCATGCCAGGCTATGCCTTCCTGTCGCGGACCGAAGTCGATGAGGCAACCGTCGCGGCGCACCTGCGCACCAACCGCAGCGTCGGCGTGCCCTATACGGACGACCAGATCGCCAATGCCGTCGCCGATCTCAAGGCGCAGGCCGATCCCGACAATGCGGGCGTCGACGCGTTCACCAAACGTTATCCGAAGGCGGTTTCCCGCAACTTCGATAGCAAAGCAGGCGCGCCGACGGAAATGGATGCACTGGTCGCGTACCTGCAGATGCTCGGCACGCTGGTCGACTTCAAGCTGTACAACGAAAAAGCCAATCTTCGCTGAGAAGGCAGGACGATGAAAGCAATTCTCACAGCTCACAATATCGCGTCGGACTTCGTCACGTCGTTCTGGACGCCGGTATTTGTCGGACTCTTTCTCGCTATCGTGGCCTACGCCCTTTGGCCACGCAACAAGGCTGCCTTCGACGAAGCGGCAAGAATGCCGTTGCGTGAGGATTGAGGCGATCATGACCAAGCACAGCGATATCGATCACGTTTCCGGTACGGCCACGACCGGTCATGAGTGGGACGGCATCAAGGAACTGAACACGCCGCTGCCGCGCTGGTGGGTGATCACCTTCTACGCAACCATTGTGTGGGCGATCGGCTACTGGATCGTTTACCCGGCATGGCCGCTGCTCTGGAGCCATACGACCGGAATATGGAACTACTCCACCCGTGCGGAAGTCGTCACTGAACTCGCCAACCTCGAAAAGGTCCGCGGCGCCAAGATGGCGACGCTCGGCTCGGCCCCCTTGGCCGAGATCGAGAAGGATCCCGCATTGCTCGCGCTGGCACGCGCCAGCGGCAAGACGGTGTTCGGTGACAATTGCGCGCCGTGCCATGGTACCGGCGGCGCCGGTGCCAAGGGCTATCCGAATCTGAACGACGACGAATGGCTATGGGGCGGCAACCTCGAGCAGATCATGCAGACCATCCAGTACGGTGTCCGTTCAGGCCATCCGAAAACCCACGAAAGTGCCATGCTGGCCTTCGGCAAGGAGGGCGTCCTCAAGAAGGATCAGATCGTGACCGTCGCCAACTACGTCCGTTCGCTGTCGGGTATGTCGACGAGCCCCGGGTACGACGCGTCCGCCGGGGCGAAGATCTTCGCGGACAACTGCGCTTCCTGCCATGGCGATCAGGGCAAGGGGAATCAGGAACTCGGCGCACCCGATCTCACCGACAAGATCTGGCTCTACGGTTCGGACGAGGCGACGCTGGTCGAGACCATCAGCAATGGTCGTTCCGGCGTCATGCCCGCGTGGGTCAGCCGCCTCGATCCTTCCACGATCAAGGCTCTGACCGTCTACGTACACTCGCTCGGCGGAGGAAAATAGCCGGAGTAGAGGGCAAGTCGCGATCCTGTTTGACGTGCATCAAACGCGTTCGCGAAGCGGGGGCTACAGTGAGCTTCTGACGCGAGATCAACCCCAGCGATGAACAAGCCCGTGAATCCGACCGAAGTTCAATTGGGCGACGATGGGCCGCTTTATGTGGCCCAGAAGAAGGTCTATCCGCAGAGCGTTTCCGGTACCTTCCGCCGCACCAAATGGGGCCTGATGGCGTTCTGCCTCGGGGTCTATTACCTGCTGCCGTTCGTACGATGGAACCGCGGGCTTGGCGCACCCGACCAGGCGGTGCTGGTCGACCTGCCGAACCGCCGCTTCTATTTCTTCTTCATCGAGCTGTGGCCGCAGGAAGTCTATTACTTCACCGGGCTCCTGATCGTCGCCGCGCTTACGCTGTTCCTGATGAATGCGGTCGGCGGCCGTATCTGGTGCGGCTATCTCTGCCCGCAGACCGTCTGGACTGATCTGTTCTATGCCGTCGAGCGGTGGATCGAAGGTGACCGGCGCGAGCGCATGCGCAAGGATGCCGCCAAGGGCACCATGAAGCTCGAGCGCTTCGCCGAACTCTTGCTGAAGCATTCGATCTGGCTGATGATCGCCTGGTGGACTGGCGGCGCCTGGGTGCTCTACTTCAACGATGCGCCGACGCTGGTGTGGCAGCTCGTCACCTTCCAGGCGCCGGCCATCGCCTATATCTGGATCGGCATCCTGACCGTCACGACCTACGTCTTCGCCGGCTGGATGCGCGAGCAGGTCTGCGTCTACATGTGCCCGTGGCCGCGCATCCAGGCCGCACTTACCGACGAATGGGCGCTCAACGTCGCCTACAAGTACGATCGCGGCGAGGCGCGCACGTCGCTGAAGAAGGCGAACGAACTGCGGGCGCTCGGCCAGCCCGTCGGCGACTGTATCGATTGCTATCAATGCGTCGCGGTGTGCCCGACCGGCATCGACATCCGCGACGGCTCGCAGCTCGACTGCATCCAGTGCGGCCTCTGCATCGACGCCTGCGATGCCGTAATGACCAAGATCGGCCGGGAAACCCGCCTGATCGGTTACGACAACGACATCAACATCCACCGCCGCGAGGCCGGCGAGCCGCCGATCTATCGTATCGTACGGCCGCGCACCATCATCTATGCCGCCATGATCGTCGGCGTCGGCGCGATCATGCTCTACGCGCTGCTGAACCGGTCGCTGCTCGACGTCAACGTGCTCCATGACCGCAATCCGGTCGCGGTCAAGCTGGCCGATGGATCGATCCGCAACGCCTACACCGTCCGCCTCCTGAACAAGCGCGGCTTCGACCGCGTCATCGCGATCGATGTCGACGGCCCGGCCAACGCCACACTCCACGTCGTCGGCGCCGATTCGGTGACGCAGGACCGGCCGATGATCGTCCTGGCCCGCGATACGACCACTGAACTGCGGATCCTGGTAACGGCGCCGGCGGAAAACAATCCCGAGAAATCCATTCCAGTGCATTTTCGCGTCACCGATATCGGACTGGGCGAGGTCGCATCCGCGACCGACCATTTCGTGTCGCCATGAGTTCCGACAGGAGAGTTCACATGGGCCGCATCCGATCGCCGAAACCTCTCACCGGAGGCAAGGTGTTTCTCATGCTCGTCGCGTTCTTCGGCGTCGTGATCGCGGTCAACCTGGTCATGATGCGTTTCGCGATCCAGACCTTGCCGGGCACCGAGGTCGACAGCGCCTACAGCGCCAGCCTGGCCTACGAGAAGGAGATCGCGACCGCCCGCGATCAGAGCGCACGCAACTGGAAGGTCGATGCGCATGTTGCGCGCAGCGGGCAGGGCGGTGCGACGCTGGAAGTCGAAGCGCGCGACAAATTTGGTCGTCCGATGTCCGGTCTGAAGTTTCACGGCCGGTTCGAGCGGCCGACCGACCGGCGGGCCGATCTTCCGGTCGCTCTCGCCGAAGTCGGGATCGGCATCTATCGCGGGAGCGCCGATGCCGTCGCGCCCGGCCAGTGGGACCTCGTGCTCGAAGGCGTAGCCGCAGGGCAGCGCTTGTTCCTGTCCCGGAACCGCGTGCTGTTGAACTAGGAAATCGCACCATGCAGGCGACACGAGATTTCTCACACTATGTCCGGCATCTCGGATCCGGATTGTCGCATATCGATCTGGCGGTCGAGGGCGTCAGTTGCGCCGGCTGCATGTCGAAGATCGAGCGCGGCCTTTCTGCGCTTCCGGACGTGACCCTGGCGCGTGTCAATCTGACCGACCGCCGCGTGGCGCTGGAGTGGAAGGAGGGGTCGCTCGATCCGGCCCGCTTCATCGATCGCCTGGCGGAGCTGGGCTACAAGGCCTATCCGTTCGAGCCGGTCCGGGCCGAAGCCATCGAGACCGAGCAGGCGGGATTCCTGTTGCGTTGTCTCGGCGTCGCGGCCTTTGCCGCGATGAATGTGATGATGCTGTCGATTCCAGTCTGGTCCGGCAACGTCACCGACATGCTTCCGGAACAGCGGGATTTCTTCCACTGGCTGTCGGCGCTGATCGCACTGCCCGCCGTGGCCTATTCGGGGCAACCGTTCTTCGCATCGGCCTGGCGCGCGCTGCGGGCGCGCCGCACCAATATGGACGTCCCGATCAGCAT
>DAIMKE010000312.1:0-6796 GCA_036721875.1 Bradyrhizobium sp.
CGATCACGTCGTCGGCTTTTGCCGGCATCGGACGCAGCCCCGTACCGGTACTTTTGCCGTTCGATACCGCGGCCTATCTCGAAGCCGGCACGGATGGCGCTTCCGACGGAGATTTGTCGCGCTATCAGGCCGACTTCGACGCTGACCTGTTTCACGCCGGCCCCTCCGGCTACGACGCGGTGTTTTCGCTGGATCCCGATGTCAATGACGACCTGCCACCGCGGAAGTTCGCCCGGCCGGTCGAGGTCCAGATCACGGGCTCGAACCTGGTCTACGATCTCGCCGACCCGCGCGGCGGCAAGGGAACGCCGGTCAAGGCGCTCGCGGCGCAGTATCCGGACATGCGCCGCTTCATCCGCGAAGGCCATGTGCGCTACGCCTTCACCCGCTTCGGCGTTCCCTATGTGGTGTCGATCCAGTGCCTCGACTCGGCGCCGCGTCCCCGCCGACTGGCCTGCCGGGAGGCCTATCCTGTCGCGGAACGATTTCTGAAAGCGCTGCGCATCGCCGGCGGACAACCGGCGCGGCCGCGCCACGATATCTCATCCGAGATCGCCGAGCGGCCCAGGACCGTTTCGCCCGAATTCACCTACCACCCCACCGGCAACATCATTGCCCGCAGCGGCGCGCGTAACCGCGGCGGCCACGCCGACCTCGCCGTCTATTCGCAAATCCGCTTTCCGCTCGAGAAAGCCCCGGCCATCGTCAGTTCGCAGTCGTTCAAGCGCAAATCCGGCGAGCGCAGCGGTGTCTATTCGTGGCGCGACAATTTTTGCGAAGCGCGCAGTTTCCAGGTCGGGCAATGCCCCGCCGGTTTCGGCCATCAGGGCCAGGACATCCGCCCGGCTCCCTGCCTGCTGAACGGCGAGAGCGGAAGTCACTGCCATCCGCGGAGGCAGGCGGTCGTCGCCGCCCGCGACGGCGTCGTGATCCGTTCACCAAAGCAGGAGGCGGCCACGCTGCAGATCAACACGAGCAGCGAACACATCCGCTTCCGCTACATGCACATGAACCCGCCAGGCATGGACGCTGACGGGCTTCTCAACGGCCGCCGCGTCGCCGAGGGCGAGAAGATCGGCGAGGTGTCGAACTATCTCGATTTTCCCAACGGCACCAGCTACCATCTGCACTTCGACATCCAGGTGTTCACGCGCGACGGCTGGCTATGGGTCAATCCCTACACCACGCTGATCTCGTCCTACGAACGCCTGATCCGCGGCCGTGGCCGCGAGTTCGGTGCCGAGCCTCCGGCTGCCGCCGTCGCTCACGCGTTGCCTGAAGATGGTCTCCGCCGCGGCACGCAGCGAGGCCGCGACAACTGATTGCCCGCAAGCCTCATCGGTTACCTCGCAGCGCCGAGCCGCGGTCGAGACCCTACGACGAGTATTTCACCGCGCAGCCATAGGCGCGCGTCGCAGGATTGGACACCGCTTTGCCTGCCTTCAATTCGACCAACGCCTCATCGACAAAGTTCTTCGCACCCTTGATGTCGTCCGTACGCGTCGTCGGCTTGTCGTCGATACCGCCGGCATAAGCGAGCGTGCCGTCCGGCTTGATGATGTACATATGCGGCGTCACGGTCGCGCCATAGGCCTTTGCAACCTGCTGCTTGGGATCCAGCAACACCGCAGTCGGCGTCGCCTTGCGCTCGGTCGTCAGGGAATTTGCGCGCGTGCCATCCGCAAAACCCTGCTCACCGGGCGGGGACGAAATCACGGACAGCCAGACGATACCCTGGTCGGTCCACTTCTTCTGCAGCGCCTGCATGTTTCCACTGCCATAATGCTTGCGAACGTATGGGCAGCCGTCATTGGTCCACTCGAGCACGATCGTCTTGCCGCGATAGTCATTGAGATTGACCGTCTTGCCTTCACTGTTCACCGCCGAGAACGCCGGAGCCGGCGCGCCGGGCTTCGTCTCTGCGTGTGACGACCCGGCGGCCACCAACAAAATGGCGGCGGAGGTGGCGAGCATCGTCGCGAACGTGCGTCTGTTCATTTCTGTCTCCAGTTCGAGGGCAACGTGACTTCAGAGTTTCTCAATCGCTTCCAGCACGAGTGATTGCGTCAGGATCTGCGGCAACAACACGGGCTCGCTATCACCACCACGATACAGCACATAAAGCGGCACGCCACTGCGGCCGAATTTCGCAAGAAGGCGCGTGATTTCCGGATTACGGTTGGTCCAGTCGCCCTTCAGATATGTGATGCGCTTGCTCGCGAAGGCCTCGCGCACAGCGGCCGTCGACAGGGCGGTCCGTTCGTTGACGAGGCAGGTGATGCACCACGCAGCCGTCATGTTCACGAAAACCGGCTCCCCTGACGCGAGAAGCGCGTTGAGCTTCTGATCGGTAAAAATCTCGGCACCGGCATTGGAAGTGACATCCGCGTTCGTCAAGGTCGGTCGGGTCTGGCCGATCAGAAGGGCCAGTGCAATTGCGCCGATAACCGAAACGGCGGCGACGCCTTGGAAGGCGCGCGCCCAGACATTGCCAAGTCCTTGCGATGAATTGTAGGCCCACGCGCCGAACGCGATCAGCACGAGCGCGGCCAGTGCGGCAAGCAGGCCCGTCGCCCCCACCTGGAAACTGAGAACCCAGATCAGCCAGGCTACCGTCGCGTAAAGCGGGAACGCGAGGAACTGCTTCAGTGTTTCCATCCAGCGTCCCGGCCGCGGCAGCAAGCGCTGCAGGCCCGGCACGAACGCGAGGATCAGAAACGGCAACGCCAGCCCAAGTCCGAGCGCGAGGAAAACGGCAAGCCCGACGACAAACGGCTGCGTCAATGCAAAGCCAATCGACGCGCCCATGAATGGCGCGGTGCACGGTGTCGCCACCACGGTAGCCAGTACGCCAGCGAAAAAGGACCCGGACAAGCCTCCCTGCTGCAGGAGGCGGCTGCCGCCGACGCGCGTCAGCGACGTGCCGATGGTCAGAATGCCGGACAGGCTCAACCCCAGCGCAAACAGGATGAACGCCAGGCTCGCGACCACGAGCGGCGACTGCAATTGGAAGCCCCAGCCGATCTCTGCCCCGGCGGCGCGCAGCCCATGGAGGATACCTGCCAGTATGGTGAAGCAGGAAAGGACTCCCAGCGCATAGGCGATGCCGTGCCAGCGAACGCGACGTGGCGTCTCGGCCCTGTGTTCCGTCAGATGCAGGATCTTGATCGAAAGTACCGGAAACACGCAGGGCATGAGGTTGAGGATGACACCTGCGATCAATGCGGAGATCACGGCATAGAGGAGCGTCATGCCGCCCTCTCCCGCCGCCGATCCGGCCGATGGCATCGCCTCGATTGCGAAGGCATGCGAGGCGGTCGTTCCGCCGACATCCTCCTCCAATACCAGAACGCCATCAATGCGCTGCGGGATCGACTTAGCAATCTGGCTACGCTCAATGGATAATTGCGTGTTCTGCCCGTCCGCTCGCAAGACCTGTTGGGCGGAGTTGTCGATCAGCGTGTTGTCATAGGGAAAGAACTGCGCTGCGCGGATGGCATCGCCCTGCACGCCTTGCGCGCGCAGGAGCAACGTAATTGCCTTTGTATCGGTGCTGAATGTCGCTTCCCACGGCGATGGCTGTGGCAGTTTGTTGCGCGCCGCGTCGAATATTGCATTGGTCGGTGCTGAAGCACCCCGCTCGGACACTGGGAGCGAAAGAGAGACAGACGCTTCGCCGGGAATGCAGATCTTTTCGCAGACGATATAGGCGATATCAGCAGCAAAACTTACTGTCATGCCCGACTTCACGTCGCGCGGAGGCGTGATGCGCGCCAGCAGGATCGCCTCGCCTTCGTAGCCGAAGCTCGCGACCGGACCGATCCGGATCAGCGACGGCGCCGGCCATTCAAGGTCGCCGGCCACAAAGCCGCTCGGCAATTTCCAAGTCACCTGCGTAGGCTCGCCGGAATCGCCGGGATTTCGCCAGTACGTGTGCCAATGCTCTTTCATTGACAGCTTGATGCCGACCGTGAAGGGCTCACCCGGTGCAATGGAAGCTGGCTCGGCAAGCAGTTCCACCTTCACCAGCCCGGTGGCGTCTTGCGCCAGCGCGGATGGGAGCGAGAAGGTGGCCACGCACAAGGCCAGGATCAATGCGAGGGAAAGTCGACGTGACAGCATGAGTTTCAACGCGTGAGCATGCGTATAGCGGCGGATGACCGTAGCACTTGCCCGACGGCGAACTGTGCAGTGCGGCAATCCACCCCTTCACAAGCGCGTGAGAAAGCCTGTTACTGCCGTATCTCCCTGTCGACCAGGGCGACTTCCCGCGCCTTGTGTCGTCTGGAGGATCGTTGATCGAGATCAATGGTCGACCCTGGAACATCGATCCAATCAGGGTTTCCAAGAGGGTGGCCAAGCCAGACTTCATCCGGTCGATATAGGAGCGCGAAATGTACAAGAGTTTGCTTGCAATGGCTGCGGCTGTGTCAATGACAGCAGCAAGTGCTCACGCACAAGTGCCGCTTAGTGCGTATGCCGACGCCAATGGATATATCGACGTTCAGAAACTCACGTGCGCACAGTTGGCTGGCACATTCCAGGAAGACGCTGATCTCTTGGTCGCCTGGTACAGCGGTTGGTACAATGGACTTGCGAAAAAGCACCTTGCGAAGCCTGATAGAGCCAAGAGGCTCGAGCACGAGATCATCGTCCACTGCAAGGCCAATCCCGGCATACGCGTCATTGATGCCATCGCCGTCGTCTTCAAGGATGAGAGGATGAGACTTGGCATCAAGATGGCGCCATGAGCCTTCTAACCTAACTGCTAGGGTCGGCGCTGATGATCGATATCAGAGCCCTCCTGATCGCCTCGGTTCTGTTCGCAACCAATGCCCTCGTCCAGGCTCAGGATCTCGACAACGGCCGGACCGAGTTTCTGTCAAAATGCGCGGAGTGCCACGGTACGGATGGCAAGGGTGCGGGCCCGATGACTGGCAAACTGAAACGCAAGCCCGCCGATTTGACGGCTCTCGCCAGGAATAACGACGGTGTCTTTTCTGCCGCAGCGGTAGCAGCGATAGTGGATGGCCGAGGCGCAGTCCAGCATCGCAGGCTCGAAATGCCAATTTGGGGTTGTCGACATGGACCCCCGTCGGGTCGGCAAAGCAAAGGCTACCAACCTAAGCCGCTTGACTCGTTGCTCGATATGCCTTGCGACCCTGAGGAGGTTACAAAAAAGCGAATTTTGGAGATCGTCGAGTATCTGCGTCGAATTCAGGAGAAATAGCTGCACGGAACCGCGGTACCGGATTCGCAAAATGGATCCGAACACAGGCCAGACTCCGACTTCCCTGATACATTGAGTAACGCCTACGAGGCCGCCGCGCCGACAGCCGGCTTTCGCGCCGGCGGGGTCCAGCGAAAAGCGGCGCCGAACCTGTTCCAGACATTGATTGATGCTATTGCGGACGTGAGATAGGCGAGTTCCTTCTCGGAGAATTCGCGGCTCACCTCTGCGTAGACTTCATCGCTGACACCATCCGTGATCAAGGTCAGTGCTTCCGTCCATGCCAGCGCCGCCCGTTCGCGCTGCGAGAACTGCGGCGCCTCGCGCCAGACCACCACGAGGTTGAGCTTGTCGGCGGACACGCCGAGCTTTTCGCCCTCCATGATGTGATACTGCACGCAGAAGGCACAGCCGTTGATCTGCGACGCCCGCAGCTTGATCAATTCGAGCAGTTGCTTGTCCATCCCCGCCTTGGCTGCGACCTGACCGAGCGCCAGCACGGCACCGTAGGCGTCCGGAGTCAGCGACATGAAATCCTTGTACTCGCTGCGGGCATGCGTCATTTTTCTCTCGCCTTTTGTTGTCGGTTCTCCCGATCATTATATGAGGCCTATGCACCCCGTCCATGGGCGGGTGCGGCAAGTGAAATCCCGGCAAGCTTGTCGGAAAAATTCCGGTTCCCGCGGCGTCATGGCTTTTGGCGCTGGCCGTCCGTGCCGCTAGAATGCCGGCATGAAACAGCCCGATTCCAGAATAGCCCCGACCCGCCGCGCGCTGCTGCAGACCGGCATCGGCGCCGGCGCCCTGCTCGCCACGCCGCTTGCCGCGTTTGCCGCCCCTCCCGGCTTCGACCAGTGGCGCGATAATTTTCGCGCCCGCGCGCTCGCCAAGGGCATTTCGGATGCGACCTGGACCCGGGTGATGGGCCGCATCGAACCCGACATGAGCGTATTCCGGCAAATGCAGAAGCAGCCGGAATTCCACGAACAGATCTGGCAATACATCAATCGCCGCGCCTCCGACTGGCGCATCATCAACGGCCGCGAAGCCCTGAAGAAAAACGAGGCGCTGTTCGCCCGGATCGAGCGGGACTTCGGCGTCGAGCGCGGCACGCTGCTTGCGCTGTGGGGCGTTGAATCGGCCTATGGCGACCCGCTGGTGCAGCAGAACCACATGCGACCGATCTTTCCAGCGCTTGCGGCGCTGGCCTGGAACGAACCGCGCCGCCGCACCTATTGGGAAACCGAACTGATCAACGCGCTCAAGATCGTCGACCGCGGCTGGGGAACGCCGGAGGAGATGCGCGGCTCCTGGGCCGGCGCGATGGGGCATACGCAGTGGATGCCGGAAGTCTGGCTCAACGTCGGCATGGATTACGACAAGGACGGCCGCGTCTCGCCGTTCGGCAAGCCCGACGACGCGCTCGGCTCCAGCGCGCGCTATCTGCTCAACCGCGGCAAATATCACCGCGGCGAACATTGGGGCTACGAAGTCAACGCATCAGGTGCGGCCTCGGGCGGCAACCGGACCTATGCGGCATGGACCAGCGCCGGTGTGACGCGCGCC
>DAIMKE010000313.1:0-6771 GCA_036721875.1 Bradyrhizobium sp.
CCCCATATGTCCGCGATGCCGGCGACCTGAAGCGGTTCGACGCGTGGTGGGACGCGATGCTGGCGCTGCTCGACCGGCTGGGCGTCCGGGCGATCGGCGAGGCCGAGCTGATCGCGCGGCTGGTGGGGAATGCAAAGGGCTTGCCGGGTTCCGCCCGCCTCCGCTAGGTGGGCCGGGCAGCGACAGGGGGCCTGTAGCTCAATGGTAGAGCCGGCCGCTCATAACGGCTAGGTCGCGGGTTCGAATCCTGCCGGGCCCACCACACGGCGCTGCGCTGCGCCGATCGCGCCGCAGGAAAGATTTGCCTTTTCGTCCGCCGAACGGCTAGAGCGCGGCTCCGGTCGGGGAGTGGCGCAGTCCGGTAGCGCGCCTGCTTTGGGAGCAGGATGTCGCAGGTTCGAATCCTGTCTCCCCGACCAAGTCGATCGCCGCCGGTTCAGGGCAACCGGCGCGCGACATTGCGCCCTGACCGCCGCAGGCTCATGCGGTTCCGGTTTTCCGCTCCATATGCGGCTTTCCGAGTCTGACGACCCGGACCCGAAGCGTTCGCCGATGAGAAGGATCGCGTCGACGCGCTTTGCGCGCGATCGATCCGAAGTGGAACAAGAAGGTCCTCGCTCGCCCATCTCACGCAACCCGGAGGTAGCGAATCGATGAAGTAGCCGCTACGTACTGCCCCAGGTTGATCGGCCGTTGTTGCGTAAAGCAAGATCATACCAAAAAACGGGTTCGCCAAAGACAAGCTGGGGCTGATGGGCATACCGCGGCACCCGGCTAGAGTGCTTGCGTTGAATCAAACAACATCCTCCCGGAGAACTCCAAATGTCTTTCGACCAGTCTTATGATACCAATGGTGGCGCCAATCGTTTCTGGGTCAATAACGGCAAGCTTTTCGTTTGGGGTCAGGGCGTTTCTGGCACCAAGGAACTGACCGGAAGCGACAACTCTGGATTTCTGGCTGGGCTGTTCGGCGGCACCCTGCTCAGCAACGGCAATGTCGGCGCGCCAGATGGCCGCACGCCGTTCAACGCCGCAGGCTCGCAGCTTTCGGTCACCAAGGAAGGTGACAGCTGGATCGTGAATTTCGGCAACCGCTTTGTCAGCGGCAGCGAAAAATACGCGTTCAAGAGCGAGGCACATGCCAACAAGTTCGTTTCGGTTCTGACCGAAATCGATCTGGGCACCGGTCTGCTCGACGAGATCATCTGAGCGACGCATCCAGAGGAACTGACGTTCTCGTGAAATGGCGACGTGCAGGAAGCGGCTATCCGCTTCCTGCATTTCCTTTCATGGGACCGCTCGTCGTCCGATCGTGACCGTATCCGCTGATCATCATCTAAATGCCGCGGACGCCGCGGTCCGCGCACTGATGCCCGCGGCCGGCTATCTGGCGCTGGTGACCTGCCTGCTCAACGTGCTGGCGCTGACCTCTCCCGTCTACATGATCCTGGTCTATGACCGGGTGCTGTCGAGCATGCGGGTCGAGACGTTGATCCTGCTCACCTTGCTCGCCGCCGTCAGCTTTGCCGTGTTCGGCATCCTGGATGCGGCGCGTGCCCGAATTGCGGCGCGACTGGCCATGTGGTTTTCCGCGACCCTTGGGCCAGCCATCCTCAATGCAGCGATGATCGATCAGGTGCGCGGCGATGCCGACGGTGCCCGGCGCATTCGCGACTTGCGCCGCATCCGTGACTTTATCAGCGTGACGCTCAATCCGCTGCTTGACGTGCCGTTCGCGCCGATCTTCTTTGCCGCTGCCTTCATCCTTCACGCGTGGATCGGGTGGCTGACCATCGTTTCCGCCGCCTTGATGTTTGCCATCTCGCTGGCGTCCGATCGCCTCACCCGGATTCGCGCCGCGTCCTATGTGGCGGCCACCGATCAAGCCGAGGCGAACATGACCGAAGCCTTGAGGGCCAGCGACACGGTACGCGCAATGGCGATGGCGCCGGCCATCATCGATCGCTGGAACGCCAGAATGGACGTCGCCGCCCAAGCCTATGTCCACACCAGCGACATCAACGCCCTGTTTGCCGGAATGGGCAAGTTCGTGCGCCTGTTCTCGCAGTCGCTCGTCCTCGGCGTCGGGGCTTGGCTGGTCATCAACGGTGAATTGCAGCCGGGGTTGATGATCGCTGGCTCGATCATCATGGGTCGAGCACTGGCGCCGGTCGACCAGATGCTCAATTCATGGCGGAGCCTTCAGGAAAGCCGCCTGGCATTTGCGGGGTTGAAGGACCTGCCGGGCGCGCCTGCCAGCCTCAACGTAGAGACCGCACGGCCGCGTGGTCGCGTCAGCGCGGAGGAAGTCAGCTTTACGCATCCCGGCGCGCGGCGGCCCGCCGTGAAGGGCGTTCGCTTCTCGGTCGAACCCGGCGAACTGATGGCGATTGCGGGACCATCTGGTGCCGGCAAGTCCACAATCGCACGGTTGCTTGTGGGTGGAATCCGGTCCGATACCGGCATGCTGCTGATCGATGGACGACCAATCGATCAGTGGAACGCTGACCTGCTCGGGCGTCATATCGGATATTTGCCACAGGAGATCGAGCTGTTTGAAGGCACGATTGCCGAGAATATCGCGCGGATGGGGCCTGTCGCCGATCGCGCCGCGATCGAGCGCGCAGCCAGGCGGGCCGGCGCAGCAGAGATGATCGAGGGAATGCCCAACGGCTATGACACCCATATCGTGCCGGGCGGGCGCAACCTGTCGGGCGGGCAACGCCAGCGCGTAGCCCTGGCTCGCGCGCTGTATGGCGACCCCGTGCTCCTCGTGCTCGATGAACCGACCAGCGCGCTCGACCAAGGCTCCGAAGCTGCATTAATCGACGCGCTCGAGGGACTGAAAGGTGCCGATTGTGCGATCGTGGTGATTTCGCACGCGCCGGCGATGCTGCGGGTTTCGGATACCGTGCTGCTGATCGTGAATGGCGAAGCGCGGGCATTCGGCCCAACGCTCGAGATCCAGCGTATCTTCGGTCAGCCGCAGCCCCAGGAGCCCGCGACGGAGGTGGCTGACAGTGAATGAGCTCGTCCCGGTGCCGCGCGCCGTGCGCTCGGCCGAACCGCTGTCATTGGCTTCGCTGTCACCTTACGACGCGATCCGTGCACCGCGCAGAATCGCGACGGCGGTCATCATCGCGTTCTTTGGGGTGGGGGGAGCAGCCGCCACGCTCGCGCCGCTGCAAAGCGCAGTTATCGCGCAAGGTGAGATCTCAACCGCACATTTGCGTTCTACAATCCAGCCGCTCGAGGGGGGCACACTCGCCGCCGTGCGCGTGCGCGAAGGTCAATCGGTTCGCCGCGGCCAGTTGCTGGCCACGCTGGAAGACGTGCGATCCGGCGCGCAGTATGAAGCGGCGATCCGCATGGTGCGTCAGTTTGCCGCTGAACTTGCGCGGTTAGAAGCTGAGCGTGATGGAGCGACCACGCTCAGCTTCTCGCATCCGTCGCTGCGTGACCAAGGAAACCCCCAGGTTGCGGCGTTATTGGATCGACAGTTCCAACTCCTGCTGGCCGGGCGGCAAACCATCGCGAACAGGCGCGATGTGTTGAGGCAGCAATCCGCGCAGTATCGCCAGCAGATCAACGCAGCGCGGCAACAAATCGCGATAACCGACCGGCAGCTTTCATTAATGTCCGAACAGGTTGCAGCAATCGATTCCCTATATAAGCGAGGCCTCGCCACGAAGCCCCGCCTGCTTGATCTGCAGGGTCAGCAAGCCGATTTGGCGGCGCGCCGTGCCCAGCTCGACGGCAGCATCGCCCAATCGCTTGAGGCGATCTCCGGTGTGGAACTGCAAATCATTGAGCTGGAAAACGAGCGGCGCGATGAGAATGGGCGCGTGCAGGCCGACCTGCAAACCCGACTTGCCGAGGCGGAGCGCAACCTCATCACTGCGAGGGACCAGGTCCGCAAGACTGAGCTGCGCGCGCCGGCGGATGGTATTGTGTTTGCGCTCCAGCACTCTGTTCCTGGCGCGGTGATCGGGGCGGGCGAGAAGCTGATGGAGATCGTTCCGCGCGAAGCGCAGCTGACGGTTCGGGTCCGGGTCTCGCCGCTGGATATCGATTCGGTTCGACGGGGTCAGCGCGCACGGGTCGTTCTGTCGGGTCTACCGCGTGAGGCACACCACAGCTTCTACGGCGAGGTGTTCGAAGTGGGCGGCGATCTCGAGAAGACGAAAGACGGACGGGTATTCTATCAGCTGCTCGTCCGCCTTGACCGTGGCGAAGTCGTGAAGCGCCTAGGGGAGGTTTCGCTCGTTTCGGGCATGCCGGTGGAGGTGTTCCTAGAGGGCCCCTCTCGAACCCTGCTGAGCTACGTCACCGACCCGATCAGCAGTGTCATGGAGGCTGGACTACGCGAGCGATGAGCGCCCGCGCGCTTCGTGGATGGGAAAGCTGTGCCTCAGCCCGCCAGATAGGCGGCATGGGGGTGACCGAAATGACCCGTATTTAGGACTTCCGCTTTAGGCAGCGCTGGACCCGCCACAAGCGTTTGCACGTCCGCGCAGCTTGCACCACGCGTGGCGATCTATTGGATCGCAAGGAGAGCACGTGGCTTAGCGAAGATACAAGAAAAGTATAAAGAGGATGATCGGCAGCCAAGCGAGGGCACCCAGCGCGACAATGGTCAGCACGCGCTTACGAAGAGACCATTTCTCGTCAGAGGTGGCATCCGTGTGTCCAGCGGTATCGGTCGAAACCAGGGGCGCACTGTCCGTGCGAGGCCGTCGACTGGTGGTCGGCGGCAATACCCGATCGTTGTGCAGCATTTCTTCTACCTGATGAGTAAATGCCCCAGAACTCAACAGGAGGCTTATCTAACGGCCCAGTCTCGAGTTTCGCTCGGTTAACCCGCGCAATATTGTTCAAAGAACGCGAAGCACAGAAAACCAAAATCGTTTCAGATACGGACAATTAGGCCGATTCAGATGAGCTGGCAAGCGAGATCATGAGCCAAATAGAGCCATTTTGGTCTCAATTTGAGAAGCTTACGACGCTAGCAAGCTGGCTGCGCCACGACCTAGCGTGACCGCTAGGGTTCCTGAAATCCTATCGGCATCACACGCGACGGTAGCGGCTAACCGGCTTATATTCGGTGAATCAGGCTCGGTTACCAAAGGTTAAAGGCGCGCTAATTAAGCTCAAGAACCTTCAATAGACAGATAGGCAGCTAAGGAGGGGGACCCTAAAAAATATCGGAACGCCTCAATGCGAACGATGATTGTGGCAGCTGCCGGAGTGCTCGTGGTGACCTCACCAGCCGGTGCCAGCAATATTCAATTCCAGCTAAGTGCAAACGTGCCTGTGCTTTGCTCGGTCGTCGAGGTCAGACCCGTTCAGCTGACAACTGGTAAAGTCGAGGTCCAAGCCGTGTGCAATTCAGAGGCATTTCGCATCCGGCTTGATGGCGATCTGGCGGGCCTTCAGCTGCGTTCCGCAGCCGTTGATAACGGCTCTCACACGCTTTTTCAGAACTCGGTGACTGTTCGAGCAACGCGCCCAGGGTCATTCCGAATGGTTCTTGATTACGGTCAGGACCTGTCTGACATCCGTTTCGCTTCAGCTTCCATCGATCCGCTTTGATGCGAGACACCCACTTCAATAAGCATTGAACTCAAGCGTCAGGACATCGGTGTAGGTCCCCGCAAAACGCCCCTGCTGAGGCGAAACGGTCACTTTCAGCTGGTCCGCACGAATACCTGTCGATCGATCGGATAGCGTGACGACGTCATCGGCGCTGAGGTCAAGGGTCTGACCTGAGAGGGTGGCTTGATACGGGATTGATCCGAAAGCAGCACCGCGCGCGTGCACCAGCACCCCGCGATTATCCGATCGCGCGATGATGCGAATGAGCGCATTGCTCTGGTAGAAAAAGGTCGACTCCGCTTCACCGCCATCACTGACTTCGCCCAGAGACAAGCTCTGAATGGCGGAACTAACCAAGCGAAGCGCGGGCACGACCCGCACAGTAATCTGAAACGGACGTGCATCGCGCTGGCCGATGGCAAGTTCGACATCGGCGATGTAATCTCCCGGCGGCACATATTGGCCCGCCTGAACCTGGAACAGGTCGATCAGCACCTGCCCGTCCGAGAGGAGCTGACGCCGCGAGTTGCCGGTCAGGGTGATTGCCGCCGGTGCAACCGATGCCGTGTCGCTGGAGCGGAACGGTTCCCATCGCAACGTTGCGCCACTGCCCCGTAACGTGATCTGTCCTGAGTTGTTGAGCGGGCGAATCTCGATCCGCTGCGATTGGCATGAGTTGTCGAGGTCGACGTCCTGAGTGCGGATCAGCACCTGAACCAGCTGTGGCGTGACTTCAGTGGGATCATAGGCAAGCCCGCTCTGCTGCTGGGCGTCAGCTGTATAGCCTGTGCAGGGTTGCGCCAGCGCGGGTGCTGTGCCCAGCAGCGACGACGCGAGGATCAGCATGAGGCCGTTCATTGTGTCTGCTCCAGTTGGATGACGCCGATGTCGCGGATGGCCGCGTCCTTTTCCCCGACCGCGAACTCACCTGTAAGGAACGTGCCGTCGATCTCGATGCGGTAACGGCCAGGTGAGAGGTTGCCGACGAACACGCGTCCCTCGCGGTTGGTGAAAAAGGTCTTTGGCTCTCCGCCCGTATCGGATGTGATACGCCCGGTTGTCAGCGCAATCGGTGAGCCGTCTGCGCGTCGCAAGGTGCCGACGATCGAGCGGTAGGCGTCGCTGCCAATGGTGATCGAGGTGCCGGTGCGCGCGCCGGAGATAACGACATAATCC
>DAIMKE010000314.1:0-6767 GCA_036721875.1 Bradyrhizobium sp.
CCTTCATTCGCCCCCGAAATAAAGAGGTTTACGATGGTCAACCGCATGCAATTCTACATCGACGGCGCCTGGGTCGATCCCGCCGTCAAGAAATCCACGCCCGTCGTCAATCCGGCGACCGAAGAGGCGATGTATGAAGTTGCGCTCGGCTCAAAGGCCGACGTCGACAAAGCTGTCGCCGCCGCCAAGCGCGCCTTCGTGACCTTCTCGCAGACCAGCCGCGAAGAGCGCATCGCGCTGCTGGAAAAGATCATCGAGATCTACAAGGGCCGCATGAAGGACATCGGCGCTGCCGTATCCGACGAGATGGGCGCACCACTGCCGATGGCCGAACGCCTGCAGGCCGGTGCCGGCCTCGGTCACATCGCTTCCACTTTGGAAGTCCTCAAGAACTATCACTTCGAAGAGACCATCGGCTCGGCCGTGGTCGTGCGCGAACCGGTCGGCGTCATCGGCATGATCACGCCGTGGAACTGGCCGCTGAACCAGATCGCCTGCAAGGTCGCGCCCGCGCTCGCCGCCGGCTGCACCATGATCCTCAAGCCCTCGGAGTTCACCCCGACCTCGGCGTTGATCTTCGCGGAAATCCTCCATGAAGCCGGCGTGCCGAAGGGCGTGTTCAACCTCATCAACGGCCTCGGCCCGGAAGTCGGCGCCGCCATGAGCGAACATCCTGACATCGACATGATCTCCTTCACCGGCTCGACCCGCGCCGGCGTCGACGTGGCCAAGCGTGCCGCCCCGACCGTGAAGCGCGTCAGCCAGGAACTGGGCGGCAAGTCGCCGAACGTCATCCTCGAAGGCGCCGACCTCACTAAGGCCGTCACCGGCGGCGTGATGCATATGTTCAACAATTCCGGGCAGTCCTGCAACGCGCCGTCGCGGATGATCGTGCCGCTGTCGAAGATGAAGGAAGTCGCCGCCATCGCCAAGGGCGTTGCCGACAAGACCAAGGCGGGCGATCCCCGCGCCGAAGGCACCACCATCGGTCCGGTCGTGTCACGCATCCAGTGGGACAAGATCCAGGCGCTGATCAAGAAGGGCATCGACGAAGGCGCAACTCTGGTCGCCGGCGGTCCCGGTCTCCCCGAAGGCGTCAACAAGGGCTTCTACGTGCGCCCGACCATCTTCGCCGACGTCACCAATGACATGACGATCGCCCGCGAGGAAATCTTCGGGCCCGTGCTCACGATCATCGGCGCCAAGGACGAGGCCGATGCGGTGAAGATCGCCAACGACACGCCCTATGGCCTCGCCGGTTACGTCACCGGCGACAGCGTGGAAAGCGCGCGCCGCGTTGGCCGCCAGATCCGCGCCGGCAACGTCAACCTGCAGGGCGTCCCGAACGACCGCACCGCGCCGTTCGGCGGCTACAAGCAGTCGGGCAACGGCCGCGAGTGGGGCAAGTACGGCCTCGAGGAATATCTCGAGGTGAAGGCCGTCGCCGGCTACAACGCCGCCTAAGCTGCAGCCGTCTTTAAGCCGACGGGTCGCGCGAAAGCACGCCCGTCGGCAGGCTACGCGAAGCAATCCAGTCTGCTCGATAGGCAGTGGATTGCTTCGTCGCTTCTGCCGGTCGCAACGACGAACCGGCGGTGAGGAAACGTAACAACGAGAACAGCAAATGTCCGATGCCGCATCATCTCATTCAACCGACTGGCGCCCCGCGAGCTATTATCCAGATCCGGCCATCCACGCCCTCGATTCGCGCTTTGAGAAGTACTGGCTGAAACTGTCGGCCGTGGAACGGCTCGCCACCGGCCTCCGCTGGGCGGAAGGCCCGGTGTGGTTCGGCGACGGGCGCTATCTGCTGTGCAGCGACATCCCCAACCAGCGTATCCTCAAATGGGAAGAGGAGACCGGCGCGGTCAGCATCTTCCGCAAACCGTCGAACTTCGCCAACGGCAACACCCGCGACCGCCAGGGCCGCCTCGTCACCTGCGAGCATGGTGGCCGCCGCGTGACCCGCACCGAGTATGACGGATCGATCACCGTGCTGATCGATTCCTTCGACGGCAAGCGGCTGAATTCTCCCAACGACGTGGTCGTGAAATCCGACGGCTCGATCTGGTTCACCGATCCGATATTCGGCCTGCTCGGCAATTACGAGGGCTACAAGGCCGAGCCCGAGATCGACATGAATGTCTACCGGATCGACGGTGCGACTGGAGAGGCGTCCATCGTCGCCGAGGGCGTGCTCGGTCCCAACGGGCTGTGCTTCTCGCCGGACGAGAAGATTCTCTACGTCATTGAATCGCGCGGGGTGCCGACCCGCAAGATCCTCGCCTACGACGTTTCGCCCGATGGCGCCAGGCTCTCCAACAAGCGCGTCCTGGTCGACGCCGGCCCCGGCACGCCCGACGGCATGCGCTGCGACATCGACGGCAATCTGTGGTGCGGCTGGGGCATGGGCGATCCCGAACTCGATGGCGTCGTCGTGTTTGCGCCCGACGGCGTGATGATCGGGCGCATCGCGCTGCCGGAACGCTGCGCCAACCTCTGCTTCGGTGGGCTGAAGCGCAACTGCCTATTTATGGCCGCGAGCCAGTCGATCTACGCGCTCTACGTGAATACCCAGGGCGCGCCGGGCGGCTAGCTCATTGCCATCCTTCGGCCGGCCGCATGGCGGTCTCGAGTGAAGAGGAAAGAAATGCCCCGTATCTTGATGACCGGCGCCGCCGGTGGAATCGGTACCAGCCTGCGCAAGCTGCTGCCGCCGATCTATCCGGACCTGCTGCTGAGCGACCTGAAGGCGCCGGCCGATCTCGGCAAGAATGAGAAATTCAAGGCGGCCGATCTCGCCGATGCCGCCCAGGTCGAGGCGTTATGCGAGGGCGTCGACGGTATCCTCCATTTCGGTGGTTATTCCGTCGAGGGTCCGTGGGACGAGATACTGCAGTCCAACATCATTGGCTGCTACAATCTGTTCGAGGCGGCGCGCAAGCAGGGCGTCAAGCGCGTGGTGTTCGCCTCGTCGAACCATGCGGTCGGCTTCTACCCGCGCCATCACCGGATCGGCACCGATGTCACCGCACGCCCCGACAGCCGCTATGGCGTCAGCAAGGTGTTCGGCGAAGCGGTCGGTGCGCTCTATGCTGATAAACACGGGCTCGGCGTGACTTGTTTGCGCATCGGCAATTTCGGCGAGATGCCGCCAGACCACCGCAGGCTTTCGATCTGGCTCAAGCCGGACGACCTCGTGCAGCTCTGCCGGATCGGCCTCGACCATCCCGATATTCACTTCGAGATCCTCTACGGCGCCTCCTATAATGAGCGCGCCTGGTGGGACAACCACCGCGCCTACGATCTCGGCTATCGGCCGACCGGCCGCGGCGAAGACTTCCGCGAACACGCCATGGCCGAGCAGGCCAGGCTCAAGCCGGATCCGGTCGGCGACTACTACCAGGGCGGTACGTTCTGCAGTATGGAGTTCGATGGCGACAAGGGCCGGATCGTCGACTGGAAGTCGGGTTCGTAACAAAGCCTCGAAAACGGGAACAAGAAAATGGCCGACGGACTTCGCAAGGGACTGGCAAGTTATGGCGACGCTGGCTTTTCGCTGTTCCTGCGCAAGGCCTTTATCAAGGCGATGGGCTATTCAGACGATGCGCTGAACCGGCCGATCGTCGGCATCACCAACACCTACAGCGATTACAATCCCTGCCATGGCAATGTTCCGCAGATCATTGAGGCGGTGAAACGCGGCGTCATGCTGACGGGCGCGATGCCGATGGTGTTTCCAACCATCTCGATCGCCGAAAGCTTTTCGCATCCGACCTCGATGTACCTGCGCAATCTGATGGCGATGGATACCGAGGAGATGATCCGTGCGCAACCGATGGACGCGGTGGTTGTGATCGGCGGTTGCGACAAGACGTTGCCGGCGCAGATCATGGCCGCAGTGTCCGCGGATCTGCCCACGGTCGTCATTCCGGTCGGGCCGATGGTGGTGGGGCATCACAAGGGCGAAGTGCTGGGAGCGTGCACCGACTGCCGGCGGCTCTGGGGAAAATATCGCGCCGGTGAAATCGATGAGGATGAGATCGAGGCGGTCAACGGAAGGTTGGCGCCGTCGGTCGGTACCTGCATGGTGATGGGGACCGCCAGCACCATGGCGTGCATTACCGAGGCGCTCGGGCTGTCGCTGCCGATGAGCGCGACGATTCCGGCGCCGCATGCCGAACGCTTTCGTTCGGCGGAAGCCAGCGGCAAGGTTGCCGCCGCGATGGCGAAGGCAAAGGGACCAAAGCCTAGCGAATTCCTGACATCAGCGTCGTTCCGGAATGCGCAGGTGGTGTTGCAGGCGATCGGCGGCTCGACCAACGGGCTCATTCATCTCACCGCGATTGCCCATCGTTCGCCGCACAAGATCGACCTCGAGACGTTCGACAGGCTCGGCCGAGAGGTGCCGGTGCTCGTCGATCTGAAGCCTTCGGGCGAACACTACATGGAACATTTCCATCATGCCGGCGGCGTGCCGAAGCTGATGGCGCAACTCGGCGACCTCATTGATCTCGATGCGAAGACCATCACGGGGCAGACGCTGCGCGGATGTCGTCGCCGGCGCGGAAGATGTGCCGGGGCAGGATGCCATCCGTCCGCGTGACAATCCGATCAAGTCCGAAGGCGCGATGGCGGTGCTGCACGGCAACCTCGCGCCGCGCGGTGCCGTCATCAAGCAATCGGCGGCGAGCCCAAAACTGCTGCAGCACACCGGCCGCGCCGTGGTCTTCGAATCCGTCGAAGACATGACGCTGCGGGTCGACGATCCCGCTCTCGACGTCAATGCCGACGACGTGCTGGTGCTGCGCAACGCCGGCCCGAAGGGCGCGCCCGGCATGCCGGAGGCGGGCTATCTGCCGATCCCGAAGAAGCTCGCGCGCGGCGGCGTGAAGGACATGGTGCGGATCTCGGATGCGCGCATGAGCGGCACGGCGTTCGGCACCATCGTGCTGCATATCACCCCGGAGTCTGCCGTTGGCGGGCCGCTGGCGCTGGTGAGGAACGGCGACATGATCCGCCTCGATGTTGCCAAGCGCAGCATCGACCTTCTGGTGGATACCGCCGAACTGGAAAAGCGCCGCGCCGCACTCACGCCGCCGGCGCCGCCCGATTGGGCCAGGCGCGGCTATGCGCACCTGTTCAACGAAACCATCCTGCAGGCCGACGAGGGCTGCGACTTCGACTTCATGCGCGAGCAGGGCAAGGGCTAGTTCGGCGTCGCCCTCATTTCGACTTGCTGGTGAATCGCTTCACGGCAACGCGGAAATCATCGGTCTGCATGGCGTCGATGATCCCCTTCTCCTCGGCATCAAGCTGCTGCCTGGTCGGCGTGGTCGCGGCCTGGTAAACCAGCGACTTGGTGCCGGCGATCGCCGCCGGCGGATTCTGTGCCAGCCGCTCGGCGAATTTGCGGGTCTCGGCCTTCAACTCTGACGCCGGAACGACCCGGGCGACGAGGCCCCATTCGTAGGCCTGCTGCGCGGTAAAGCTGTCCTCGGCCAGAAATATCTGCAGCGCCCGGCGGGTGCCGACGGTGCCGACCATGCCGACCGTGCTGCCGCCATCCGGCGAGACGCCGATCTTGGCATAGGCCGGCGTGAAGCGCGCGTCATCGGCGGCAATGCAGAGGTCGGTGACGAAAGCGAGCCCCATGCCCGCGCCGGCTGCGGATCCGTTGACGCTGGACAGCACGATCTTCGGCATCCGCCGCACCGTCTCGATGAAGGCGTGGTAGTGCTTCAGCAATTCGCCAACCACGGGCGCAATGGTGTCATTGGCGGCGGCGGCACCGATGGTCTGCAAATCACCGCCGGCCGAGAACGCGCGGCCTTCGCCTTCGATCACCAGCACCCGGACATCGTCATTGGCCTCGACCTCGGCGCCAAGCTGCTCGAGCTTTTGCGCGATCGACAGGTTGATCGAGTTGAAGGCCGCGGGCCGGTTCAGCGTGATGGTGGCGATCGGACCTTCGACCCGGAGCAGGGCGGGGGCAGAATCATCGGTGGTCGGCATGGCAAGCCTCGGCGTAAGCGGTGAGGGGCGGGCATTTAAATCGACAACGTCGGGGGTGACAATCCCCGGCCATGTCTGCAAAATGTTGCACAAGCATATCCGGCCGGGCCAGGGTATCTTGCGTCGCTCGGCGCCATGGGGTCAAATGCGGCCTGTCATCGTTCGGGACGCGGACACGAGCGCCGCTCCCAGGGGACGAGGCAGGCAAGCCAACATCATTGAAGCCAACTTCATAGGAGAGAAGACGACATGGGTCCTTCCTGTGTGCTCGAACGTAGGCTGTACTTATGACGGCAGGACCCGTTGTCATCATCGGCGCCGGCCATGCCGGCTTTCAGCTTGCGATGTCGCTGCGCCAGCACGGCTTTTCAGAACCCATCGCGCTCGTGAACGATGAGGGCCATCTGCCCTACCAGCGGCCGCCGCTGTCCAAGGCCTATCTGAAGGGGACCGGCGGGCCCGACAGCCTGATGTTCCGGCCGGAAAAATTCTACCACGACCAGAAGGTGGATCTGATCTCGGACCGAGCCGTGTCGATCGACCGGGCCGCGCGCAAGGTGATGCTCGCCTCCGGCGCCTCGCTCGACTACGGCCACTTGGTGCTGGCGACCGGCGCGCGCAATCGCCTGCTCGACATTCCCAACGCCAATCTCGATGGTGTCCGTTACTTGCGGACGCTCGACGAAAGCCAGGCCTTGCGGGATCATATCGCCCCGGGCCAGCGCGTCGTCGTCGTCGGTGCTGGATTCATC
>DAIMKE010000315.1:0-6758 GCA_036721875.1 Bradyrhizobium sp.
TGATGCGTACGGCGAAGTCGTGTGGTCCTGACGTCGCGGTGCTGGCGTCAAGTTCTCGAGAAGCAAGCTTCCTGGGGATGACAGTGGCAAAAGAGCCGTTCACTGGGGAGAGCACGAAGTAAGCCGTAAAGCCACTGCGCAGGGAAGGCCGGAGTGTTTCCGCTGAACCTGTATGCTCGTGTGCGCGTTTTTAAGTGCGCAAATGCACACGGGACCGCGGGTGCAGCGTGCACCCGGTCTTCCCTGCGCCCTCGGATTTCGTGAGGGCCAACGAAATGCAAACCTCGGACAAAACATGTCGCGAGAACGCGGACGCATACTCACTTGTCGTCACCCGAGAAGGCGGGTGACCCAGTATTCCAGAGGCTGCAGTCATCGAGCCGATACGCCGCGGCGTACTGGATGCCCCGCCTTCGCGGGGCATGACGGTCTCGGTCAGTGATGGATCACGGGGTCAAGCCCGGTGTTGACGAGCGCTACGCACTCGTCAATTCAACACCCGGTTTCTGTCGGGGCTATCCAGCGAGAACGTCGGCACCTCGATCTCGAACCGCTCGCCGCTCTCGCTGACCATCTGGTAGCGGCCGGTCATGAAGCCCGATGCGGTCGGCAGCGGCACGCCGCTAGTGTATTCGAAGCGCTCGCCCGGCGCCAGCACCGGCTGTTCGCCGACCACGCCTTCGCCGCGCACTTCCTGCCTGCGGCCGGTGGCATCGGTGATGATCCAGTGCCGGGTGCGCAGTTGCACCGTCTCGCCGCCGGTATTGGTGATGACGATGGTGTAGGACCAGAAATACTGGCTTTTGTCGACCGACGAGCGTTCCGGCAGGAAGTTCGGTTCGACGGTAACTTCGATCTGGCGGGTAACGGCGCGGTACATGCAAAACAGCTTTCAGAAATCCTTCGGTGCATCATAGCCAAGAATGCCGGGGGAACCAATCCGTCCGGCTGCCACGGAAGCGCCTCATGCGGGTTGTTGCACCGCGGTTTCAACATAGTTCCGTCCTACAGCGCAACCGCGCTCCGCCGGGCTTCGTATCCGTTTGCGTATCTTGTACGCGACTTGCCGGCCGATATGATCGTTCGCGGACGGCGCAAGCGCGAATGCCCCATTGCCAAGACGGTGCCAGATGACGTCCATCGCCGATCCAATTGCCGGAACGCCACGCGGCGTAACGAAAGCCGATGCCGCCGTGGTGTCGGCGCCGGCGATCACGCTGCCCGTTACCGGCGAACGCGAATTGCGGCTGGATCTGTTTCGCGGCATGGCGCTGTGGCTGATCTTCGTCGATCATCTGCCGGCCAACATCCTGACGTGGTTCACGATCCGCAACTACGGATTTTCCGACGCCACCGAAATCTTCATCTTCATCTCCGGCTACACCGCAGCCTTCGTCTATGGCCGCGCCATGCAGGAGCGTGGCTTCGTGGTGGCGAGCGCGCGCATCATGCGGCGGGTCTGGCAGATCTACGTCGCGCATGTGTTTCTGTTCACGATCTTCCTCGCCGAAATCTCCTATGTCGCGACCCGTTTCGAGAACCCGCTCTACAGCGAGGAAATGGGCATCATGGATTTTCTCAAGCAGCCCGACGTCACCATCATCCAGGCGCTGCTTTTGAGATTCCGTCCCGTCAACATGGACGTGCTGCCGCTCTACATCGTGCTGATGCTGTTTCTGCCGCTGATCCTGTGGCTGATGAAGTGGCGCGCCGACGTCGCGCTTGCGTTGTCGGTGCTGCTGTACGCGCTGACCTGGCACTTCGACTGGTACCTGACGGCCTATCCGAGCGGCTTCTGGATCTTCAATCCGTTCTGCTGGCAATTGCTGTTCGTGTTCGGCGCCTGGTGCGCGCTGGGCGGCGCCGCGCGGATGTCGCGGCTGATGGAGTCGCGGATCACGCTGTGGATCTGCGCGGCCTATCTCGTGTTCGCGTTCTTCGTCACGCTGACCTGGCACCTGCCGCAGCTCAGCTTTCTGATGCCGAAGCGGCTCGAACAGTGGATGTACCCGATCACCAAGACCGATCTCGATGTGCTGCGATTTGCCCATTTTCTGGCGCTTGCTGCCCTCACGGTACGCTTCCTGCCCAGGGATTGGTCGGGGCTGAAATCGCGCTGGCTGCGACCATTGATCCTGTGCGGCCAGCATTCCCTCGAGATATTCTGCCTGGGCGTCTTTCTCGCCTTCGCGGGGCACTTCGTGCTGGCCGAAGTTTCCGGCGGTGCCCTCATGCACGCGCTGGTCAGCGTCCTGGGAATCCTCATCATGTGGGGAGTGGCGTGGGTGATCTCGTGGTACAAGCACTCTGCCGACAAGGGAGCGTCCAGGGCGAAGTCCACCGTCGGCAATGCCGACATGGCGGGAGGGAGCATATGAGGCCCCATTTTGCAGCCGTGCTGGGCCTGACGCTGGCCGCCGGCCTTGCGGCCGCCGGTCTGTCGCGCGCCGAGGAAGCCCAGACCTGCGAGGTCCCGGCCTATCTCCTGACCACCGAAAGCGTGCTCTCCAAGGTTGCGGAGACGATCAAGAACGCCCGTCCGTTGGATGTGCTGGTGGTGGGCAGCCGCTCGTCGACCATCAATTCCTCGGAGGTCAGCGCCTACCCCGCCAAGCTGCAGGAGGCGCTGAAGGAGCGCCTGCCGTCGATCCCGGTTAATTTGTCCGTAGAAATACAGCCAGGCAAGACCGCCGAGGATGTCGCCCTCGGCCTCGTTAAGCTGGTGGAAGCAAAAAAGCCTACTTTGGTCATCTGGCAGACCGGAACGGTGGATGCCATGCGCTCGGTCGATCCCGACGATTTTCGTACGGCCGTCGACGAAGGCGTTGTTGCATTGCACAAGGCGGGAGCCGACGTGGTGATGGTCAATCTGCAGTACAGCCCGCGCACCGAAACCATGATTTCGGCGCCGCCGTACCTGGATAATATGCGCGTGGTGGCGCAGCAGCACGACGTTCCGCTGTTCGACCGGTTCGCCATCATGCGGCACTGGAATGAAGCAGGAGATTTCGACCTGTTCAGTAACGTCCACGGCACCGGTATGGCCAAGCGGGTTCACGCCTGTCTCGGCCGCGCGCTGTCGAAGTTCGTGCTCGATGCGGCCCATCTCGACCCCGCGCAGCAGAATTAGGGGAATCAGGATTAATGAGTTCTCACGGCCCTTTTTGCTTGAGCAGATTGCTGACGGCTTTCGCCGCCGCAGGCCTCGCGCTTTCGATGCCGGCTGCGCTGCCGCTTCATGCGCAAACCTCGTCGCCGCAGCAGGCCGCGGTGTCCGATACCGCCAAGCCGCAAGCCGATAGCCGGGCGCAAACAGACACCAAGGCTGAAGCAACCCAGCCGGCGACGACCGGCACCGGCAACGTGGCCGCCGTCAACCCGTCCGCGCAGAAGGGCGTTACCGGCAGGGCCATCGACAAGGTCAGGGAAGTCGCCAAATCGGCAGGCGATATCTTCAGCCGCGTTCCCTGCCTGCCGCCAAAGGGCAACTCCAAATCGATGGGCTCGCTGCCGCGCGTCGCCAGCAAGCTCGCCGCGGGCCAGCCGGTGGTGATCATCGCCTTCGGCTCATCGTCGACCGCCGGCTTCGGCGCCACCTCGCCGGAATTCAACTATCCGAACCGCCTTGCCGCGCAGTTGCACCGGCAGTATCCGACCGCCGACATCACGGTCATCAACCGCGGCCAGGGCGGCGAGGACGCGCCCGAAATGATGAAGCGGCTGCAGACCTCCGTCATCGACGCGCATCCGGACCTCGTGATCTGGCAGGTCGGCACCAACGCGGTGCTGCGCAATCTCGATCCGGCCGAGACCGCGAAGCTTGTGGAAGAAGGCATCACGCGCATGCAGGCCGCGGGCGCCGACGTCGTGCTGATCGACCCGCAATATTCGCCGGCGGTCAACCAGCACGCCGAAAGCGCCGGCAAGATGATGAACCTGCTCAACAAGGTCGCCGAGCTCCGCAAGGTCGGCGTGTTCCCGCGCTTCGCCGTGATGAAGGACTGGCACGAGAAGCAGGCGATCCCGATCGAGAATTTCGTGATCGCCGACGGCCTGCACATGAGCGACTGGGGCTACGCCTGCTTCGCCCAACTGCTCGGCGACGACATCATCAAGTCGGTCGGCCAGATCAAGCTCGGCGTCAACGTGCCGTCGGACGTGCGGACGTACCGGCCGATGTAGATGGGGCGAGCAGGGAGTAGCGAATGGTGCAGATGCCATTCGCTACTCGCCATTCGCCCGTTACGCCTTCTCCAGCGCCTGAGCAAGATCCTCGACCAGATCATCCGCATGCTCCAGCCCTGCCGAGAAGCGAATGAAGCCCTCGCTGATGCCGAGTTCGGCGCGCGCCTCCGGCGTCAGCCGCTGATGCGTCGTCGTTGCCGGATGGGTGACGAGGCTCTTGGCGTCGCCGAGATTGTTCGAGATCCGCGAGATCTGCAGCGCATTGAGGCAGCGGAACGCGGCCTGCTTGCCGCCCTTGACCTCGAAGCCGATCAGGGTCGAGCCGGCGCGCATCTGCTTCTTCACCAGCGCCGCCTGCGGGTGATCGGCGCGGCCGGGATAGATCAGCCGCGAAATTTTCGGATGGCTGGCGAGCGCGTTCGCCACCTTGGCCGCGGTCTCGGTCTGCGCGCGCACGCGCACCGCCAGCGTCTCCAGTCCCTTCAGCAACACCCAGGCATTGAACGGCGACATCGACGGGCCGGTCTGGCGCATGAAATTATGGATGTGTTCGGCGATGAAGGCTTCCGACGACAGGATGATGCCGCCGAGGCAACGGCCCTGGCCGTCGATGTGCTTGGTCGCGGAATAGATCACGACGTCGGCGCCGAGCGATAGCGGGCTCTGCCAGATCGGCGTTGCAAACACATTGTCCACGATCAGCCGCGCGCCGCCCTGGTGGGCGATCTCGGCGATGGCCGCGATGTCGAGCACGTCGAGCGTCGGATTGGTCGGGCTCTCCAGGAAGCACGTTTTGGTGTTGGGCCGCATCGCCTTCCGCCACTGGTCGAGGTGGAGGCCGTCGACCAGTGTCGACTGGATGCCGTAGCGCGGCAGCAGGTCCTCCACCACGTAGCGGCAGGAGCCGAACATCGCCTTCGCCGCCACCACGTGGTCGCCGGCCTTCAGCGGCGCGAGGATCGCGGTCGTCACCGCGGCCATTCCCGTGGCGGTCGCGCGCGCAGCTTCGGCGCCTTCGAGCTCGATCATGCGGCGCTCGAACATCGAGATGTTGGGGTTGGAAAAGCGCGAATAGAGAAACCCCGGATCCTCGCCCTTGAACCGCGCCTCGCATTGCTCGGCGCTGTCGTAGATGAAGCCCTGCGTCAGGAACAGCGCTTCGGACGTTTCGCCATATTGCGAGCGCAGGGCGCCGGAGTGAACCAGCCGGGTTTCGGGACGATAGCGGGCGGTAGCTTTAGCTTCAGACATGTGACCTCCGTCGTGACCACTATCGAAAATGATCACAAAAAACCGGCCTGGAAAAATTTCCACAGGCCGGGATCACACGTGTCCCCGGCCTGTTTAGCTACTTATTTAACGTGGCTGCAAGCCGGCCGGCTCAAATCACCACGGGATAAGTCATGCTGATATTCGCTTGCGCCCTTTCAGTCAAGGCGGCCATCGGATAACCCGTAAATGCTCATATTTATGGGGTTTGGATGGCATTTGGGCATCCGAAAGGGCCCCCACCGAGGACCGCGACGTGTCGTTTTCGCTTCCGCCCGACGCCAACGGAATTCTGCCCGACCGCATGATCGCAGCGATGGCGGATGCGGGGCTCATTCTGCCGGCCTATCCGTTCGTCGAGAGCCAGATCCAGCCGGCCAGCCTCGATCTGCGCCTCGGCGATATCGCCTACCGGGTGCGGGCGAGCTTTCTGCCCGGCCCGGGCTCGACGGTCGCCGAGCGTATCGACGAGTTGAAGCTGCACGAGATCAACTTGTCCGACGGCGCGGTGCTGGAGACCAACTGCGTCTACATCGTGCCGCTGCTGGAGAGCCTCGCGCTCCCGCCGCAGATCGTGGCGGCCGCCAACCCCAAGAGCTCGACCGGGCGGCTCGACGTGTTCACCCGGGTGATCGCCGACGGCACGCGCCGCTTCGACATGATCGGCGCGGGCTATCACGGCCCGCTCTATGCCGAGATCAGCCCGAAGACGTTTCCGGTGCTGCTGCGCGAGGGCTCACGGCTCTCCCAGGTACGCTTCCGCACCGGTGATGCCATCCTCAATGCCGATGAACTCGACGCGCTGCATGGCGCCGAGCGGCTGGTCGACGTCGACGATGCGGATCTCGCCAACGGCGTGGCGCTGTCGGTCGACCTCTCCGGCGAGAAAGCCAATGGCTTCGTCGGCTACCGTGCCAAGCGCCACACCGGCGTGGTCGATATCGACCGCCGCGGCGGCTATGCGGTCGATGAATTCTGGGAGCCGATCCCGGCCCGATCGGACGGCAGCCTGATCCTCGATCCCGGCGAGTTCTACATCCTGGCCTCGAAGGAGGCCGTGCAGGTGCCGCCGGATTACGCCGCCGAGATGGTCCCGTTCGATCCGCTGGTCGGTGAATTCCGCGTGCACTACGCCGGATTCTTCGATCCTGGATTTGGCTATGCCGGCGCCGGCGGGCAAGGCGCGCGCGCGGTGCTCGAAGTGCGCTCGCGCGAGGTGCCGTTCATCCTCGAGCACGGCCAGATCGTCGGCCGGCTGGTCTACGAGAAAATGCTGTCGCGGCCCGACGCCATGTATGGCCAGC
>DAIMKE010000316.1:0-6745 GCA_036721875.1 Bradyrhizobium sp.
CATTTCAGGTTCTGGAATCGAAGCGGCCGCCTGTGCGGGTGGTTGGCTCGCCGGCGTGGCTGGAGCAGCTGACGGGGCCAGTGGCACCGCCTGTTTCGGCGCCGGAAGCGGTCCAGGCTGAAGGGCCGTTTGTTGTTGAGTTAACGCCACGGTCGGAGCGGGCTGGGACGGTGGCGAACTTGCGACGGGCGCAGGCGCCCTTGGCGCTTCAGGAGATGAAACGGGCGCTGACGCCTGACTTAATAGCTTGCGAGGTTGCACAAGCATGTACCAGAGGGCGCCGCCCGCTATGATGGTTAGTGCAAGGCTCAGAAGGGTAATCAAGACACCTTCGCGGCGCTTCCGGTCTCCGTGAAGGGCCGACGGGTCGGAAAGCACGCGGTAGACCCGCACGGGATCGGTGATGTTCTTGACCCTGCGGTCGCCTAGCGCCTCGTATCCGCAGACCAATTTATGCTTTATCTGTTCGTAAACACCGCCGGAGATGTAGACTTGGCCGGGATACGCAATGCCTTCAAGTCGCGTGGCGATATTGACTCCGTCGCCATAAACATCGCCTGCTTCGATGATGACGTCACCAAGATTGACACCTATTCGATACTCAATCCAATGGTGCTTGGGCAGTGAAGCGTTGCGGCCGACCAGATTTTGCTGGATGACGATACTGCACCGGACGGCTTCGACGGGACTATCGAAAATTGCGATAAAGCCGTCACCTGTGGTTTTAACAAGCTTGCCATGATTTTCGATGATGCTGGGTTCGATAAGGTCGCGCTCGATCCGTTTGACGCGGTTGTGCGTCCCCTCCTCGTCGATTTGCATCAAGCGGCTGTAGCCGGAGATATCGCCCGCGACGATCGCAGCAAGGCGGCGCGGCGTCGGCTCGCGCGGCGGCTCACCAGTTCGGCCTGACTTTATGTCGCGAATCTGGGCCATGGTTCAGATTTCCAAAAACACTGTAAGCAACAGTATGAGGTGGAAAATCTTTGAACGGCGGCAGCCTAACATACCGCCGTTTTGTGGGCAACGATGCACTTATAGGCTCATCTGCCGTATTTCGATGTGAACTGGTTCACGCGGCTAGCGAGGCTCACAGTCCTAGGCGTTCTCGCATTGGGTTGAGCTTTAAGTCTGCTGACCGGAGCGACAGCCTTTAGGCAATGGTGCCACCCATCCCAGCCCTGGCTTTCAACGTTCCCCTTCCAATGTTCGGTTTGGGTAGTGCGGCGATTACCGCCGCGTTGTTTCAAAGGAGAGTCCGGTGAGTGCTATCTATTCAGACCGGTGGCGGTGCCGAGCCACGCCAATTTGCCAAATTTAATCCCGCTGACAGGCGCCATTTTATCGGTGGCTCGGATGCACGCATCATCATGGGTGATGACGAAGCCAATCTCGTCCGGTTGTGGCGAGAGAAGCGTGGCGAGATCGAGCCTGAGGATCTTTCCGGCAACCTTGTTGTCCGGCTCGGCGTGGTCAGCTGAACCTTGCCTGGATCAGCGCAACAGCGGGCAGACGGTCAAGAACATCCAGACGCGCGTGCGACATCCAGTTCGTCGATGGATGGACGCTACGCTGGACGGGATCATCGAACAGACAGGTGCGGTGTTTGAGGCCAAATTCATGCTGCCCTGGGCCTTTTACAGCGCGATGCGACCTGGCTAATTCCCTGTTTAAGTGGGCCAATAACAGGGAATTTTCTCATTATTTCAGGAGAAAACAGGCTATATGCGCAACCACGGCTATTAGCCGATAGAAATTATCCCATTATTTCATCTGGTTATGTGAGAGGTCCGGCACTTTCCTGTTATTGTGCAGAACAGGCGTTTAGAGCGGAAGAACAGGCGATGAAAAGCGCGGGTGGACCATCTGGAGCGCCGGAACAGGTAGAATCGCCTCAATTGATCCCAACTGTCCACTCAGCCCCCTATGGCAAACGGGTCCGCTCGCCCATCCATGGCCCTCACTATGAACAAACCAATTTCTGCCGAATCCCTGCCACGGCTGGAAGTCGCCTACCGTGCAGTGGGTGATCTCATTCCGGATCCGCGCAATGCCCGGACCCACCCGAAGCGTCAGATCGATCAAATCAAAGCGTCGATCAAAGCGTTCGGCTTCACCAATCCAATCCTGACTGACCCCGAGGGCCGCATCATCGCAGGCCATGGCCGGGTTCAGGCCGCCCGGGCGATGGGGATCGCAGAAGTGCCGACGATCACCCTTTCCGGACTGTCGGAGACCCAAAAGCGCGCGCTCCGGATTGCCGACAACAAGATTGCTCTTAATGCGGGCTGGGATCTGCAGATCCTGCAGCAGGAGCTGGGTGAGCTCGCTTCGATCGATGTCGACATTGATCCTACCTTGACCGGCTTCTCGACCGGTGAGATCGACGTCATTCTCTCCTCGGCTGCCGATCCCGACGATGAGGTCATGCCGCCCACGCCGGCAGCGCCGAGGACAAGGCCTGGCGATATCTGGATTCTCGGCGATCACCGCGTGGGATGCGGGGACGGCCGCGACGTCGGATTTTTGCAGCGGATCATCGGTGATGGCGCCCGTATCGATGCGGCCTTCCTGGACCCTCCCTCCAAGGCGCGGATTGGGGGGCATGCAGTGGCTGCCGGAAGTCATCGCGAGTTCGCCGCCTCGGGCGAGATGAGCGAGGCCGAGTACCGCTCCCTCCTCGCGGACACGCTTGGTGCTGCTGCACATGTCTCGCGCGATGGCGCGGTCCACTTTGTCTGCATGGACTGGCGGCACATGGACAGCGTTTCCGCTGTCGGATCCAAGATCTACGGCGAACAATTAGACCTCTGCATCTGGAGCAAGTCCAATGCGAGCATGGGTTCGCTTTACCGGTCCAAGCATGAGTTCGTCTTCGTCTACCGGGTGGGTACGGCGCCCCATCTCAATAGGGTCGAGCCGGGAAAACACGGCCGCCACCGCACCAACGTCTGGGACTACGCCTCGGTCAACGCCATGCGCGGCGGCGGGCGAGAGGATCTGGCCTCGCATCCTAAACCAACGGCACTGGTGGCCGATGCGATTGAGGATGTCACCCGGCCCGGCGATCTCGTGCTGGATGTTTTTCTGGGCCTGGGCACCACGTTGCTTGCGGCCGAGCGGACCGGGCGGCGCTGCCGTGGGCTCGACATCAACCCGGGCCATGTCGACGTGGCCGTTGAACGCTGGGCGGCGAGATCGGGCCTCGAACCACGCCTTGAGGGGCCCGCACCGTGAACAAGAGGTCCAAGATGTCCCATTCTGGTTCGGCAGGCAACCCTGGCTGGTTTGTCAAGGGCCGCAGCGGCAACCGCAACGGTCGGCCGAAAACCTCCCCGGCCGAGCCCCCCTCTGCGTTCGAGGTGTTGCTGGAAAAGACCCTCACCGTGACGGATCGTGGCGGCACGCGCGAGATTACGCTGGAGGAAGCGCTTCAGCGGCAGACTTATCAGGATGCCCTGGCGGGCAAGCGCCCGGCCATGCGCCAGGTCATGAAATGGATCATCAAGCGGGAGGCCTGGCTGGCGAAGCAACATGCTCCAGGCGCCGAAAGTCCGATGACGGTACTTAAAGAGCATCAACCAAAAAACGCGGATGCCGCCCTTGTGCTGCTCGGCATCGCCGCGCCCCATCCCGCGCGCGCAAAAATGTGCGGCGCCCGGGCAGAGCTACTGCTTGAGCCATGGGCGGCACAGGCGGCCCTCCGCCGCAGGCGAGGCGCCCAACGTCTGACGGACAACGAGCGCGAGGAAATACGGCGGCGTACGCGGGATGCGGATTCGCTGCGCCGGCCTCGGGGGAGCGGTGAATGACCTCCAAGGGCGAGCCGCCTTCTGACGACCAAGAGGAGAGCGGCTATCGCCGGCCACCGAAGCAGACGCGCTTCACCAAGGGCTTGAGCGGCAATCCGGCTGGCCGGCCTCGCAGGCGACATCGGCAAGCCCCCTATGAGGCGGTGCTGGGCCAGATGGTGAGGATTCGCGAAGGGGGGGCCGAACGCCGCGTGACGGCGGCCGAGGCCTTTCTGCTCCACCTCGCCAAACGCGGAATTGAAGGCGACAGCGCCGCATCCCGCGCCACTCTGACGGTGCTCGAGGAGGCCCAAAAACGCCAAAACGCAAGCGATGCTGTGACCGTCACCCTGAGAAACCTAGCGTCAGGGGGCGTCACGCCAGCGATGGAGCTGCTGCGAATGGCGAGGATACTTGACCCTTACCGCGAGACCGCACGTGTCGCCCTCGAGCCATGGCTGGTCGAGGCGGCGTTGGCACGGCTTCCCCACCCCCTCAGTCCGGCTGATCAGCGGACCATCGTGCGCGTCACGCGAACGCCCCGCAAGGTTCGCTGGCCCGAATGGTGGAGCGAACATCCGTAAATCTTGCGATACCTGGTCGCGTGCCGTGGCCATGGTATGGATCGATCCGAGGTTGCTCGCATCGCCAAGCATTGCCCTCGACGCGTTTGCCGGCTCCGGCACCACGCTGATTGCCGCGGAGCGAACCGGCGGGCGCGGCTATGGCATCGAAGCATGGCGGCGCCGCCGGGTCGGCGCGCCGAAGAACAATCAGAACGGCCTCAAATATGGCCTGTTCACCAAGCCGGCGCGAGAAGAGCGCAAACAGCTTTACGCGCGCGGACGCTGGCAACGATCAACCAACCGCAGTGTCAGATATGCTGCGCCGAAATCAGCGCCCTCACACCCGCCGCATCGATGAACTCTAAACTGGGGCCTACCGGCGTTTTCGCGTTTTCCCGATGACGCCGTCGTGCACTTCCGGGTTTGGTCGGGCGGGCTAAGCCGTTTCAAATGAAGGTTGGGTTCGTTCTGTAAATGCGTTGCGCGACAGCAGACAGCTACTTGCGCGTCGGCCTTCTCAAGCGAACTCCGGGTCCACCACCGTTCTCGTCGATGAACTCGACGCCGGCGGCTTCCAGAGCGCTTCGGAGTGCCCCTTCATTGGCCGCCGTCACCGGGATCGGTCCGTCCATAACCTCTACCCGTCGAATGGTGGCCACCCCAACCTTGGACGCTTTGGCTAGATCCAACGCACTCCATCTCAGTAAAGCACGGGCTGCTCGCAACTGAGCACTAGAAACAACAAAATTAGACTTGTATTTTTTATCTGACATTGTATAATTCATACAATCGAGAGAATCAGCCGAGTGAGAGGATCGCAGTCATGGCCGGACGTGCCAACGGAATTTCTAGTCGAAGGCTTTTTATTGGCGGTTCGGATGCCCGGATCATCATGGGGGATGATGAGGACGCGCTGCGCCGGCTCTGGCAGGAGAAGCGGGGCGAGATCGAGCCCAAAGACTTATCCAGCGACCTCCTGGTTCAGCTTGGCACCGTAACCGAGCACCTGAACAGGCACTGGTACGAAATCAACGCCCGCCAGGTCGTGGTCGATGTTCAGCGGCAGGTCTTCCATCCCGTGCACCGCTGGATGGCGGCGACGCTGGACGGCCGGGTGGAGGCGACTTCGGCCGTGTTCGAGGCCAAGTTCATGCTGCCATGGAATTTCTCGGAAGAGGCGGCCGCCGAAAAACACATGGCACAGCTGCAGCACAACATGTGGGTGACTGCGTCGCGGACGGCGGTGCTTTCCATCATTACCGGTGGCGGCAAGTGGGTGGAAATCACCATTCCGGCCGACCCGCTCTACCAGCACCTGCTGCTCACGGCCGAAAGGAAGTTTTGGCGCTGTGTCGAAAGCGGTGAATCTCCTCGCCTCTTCGGCGTCGAACCCCCGCGGCCCCGCCTTGAGGCGGTCAGAAGCGCCGATATGAGCGGCTCGAACGCGTGGGCGGAGTTTGCAAACCTTTACCGCGTGACCCGCGCTGCTGCGAGTGAGCATGACCGCGCCAAGAGAGAACTGAAGGCCCTTGTGCCTGAGGACGCCAGAGAGGCCGCAGGCCACGGGGTGCGCGCCAAGCGATCTAAGTCCGGCGCCATCAGCTTTGAGGCCTTGGAAGTGGAGCCTGGCCATGCAGCGCTCTAGTCATAGCGTCGGCGCATTGGCGGCAGCGCTGGCCAAGGCGCAAGCCGAGATCCAAAACCCGGAAAAATCACTGACCGCCACCATCGTCTCGCCCTTCCCGCGCGAGGGGGTGCGCAGCTTTCGCTATGCGTCGCTGGCCTCGGGGCTCGACCTGGTGCGCAAATGCCTGGGCCAGCATGAGATCGCAACGGTCCAGGCCACCGCGATCGACCAGGACAACGGCCTGATTAGGCTCACGACAACGCTCGTTCATGCCTCCGGCGAATGGGTCTCGTCGGACTGGCCGGTCTGCCCTGTCATCGAAACGGCTGCGCCCCATCGGCTGGGCGCCGCGCTTACCTATGCCCGCCGTCATGCGCTGTTTACGCTGGTGGGCATTGCTGGCGAGGATGACCTCGATGCGCCTGATCTGGCGCCAGCCGTAGCTGCGCAGCCATCACTCCCGCAGGTGCCCAGCGGACCCTTGCAGGCCGCTGCAAAACGCTCGCGCGCTGACAAGTCCAGTCCCGCTCAGTTGCCGCCAGACGCTTCCGAAAAGCTCCGACAGCAGCTGATCTCGGAACTCGGGCAGCTCGGAGATCCCGAGGCCTTGGCATCGTGGGCACACCGGGTGCTGCCGCTGAAGAACCAACTTTCGGCCCTTGATTGCCAGGCGGTCGAAGTTGGCTTTGTGGCGAAGCTCCGCGAGTTTAGCGACAACGCCGCGGCAGACGAAAGCAAGACCCAAGAAGCGAACGCGCGGA
>DAIMKE010000317.1:0-6732 GCA_036721875.1 Bradyrhizobium sp.
ACAAACTACTTCGCCGCCGCAGGATATTTGCAACCTGATCGGCTAACGCTCTAGAAATCGGTCTGGGTGTATTTCTTTACTTGCTCGCGACGACTCAAGGTCTCTTGGCCAGCACGGCGTGAGATCCAAGAGTGGACGTGCAAATCGGCGGCGGTGTGTGCGTTAGCGACGCTTTCCAAGAGAAACTGAGCTGGTAACTCATCGCGATATGAGGGCAGGTATTCTCTGCCTGGATTCATAGGCGCAGTGTGGTTGAGCTGCCACGGCGGGTAAGCGAGACGAATTGGTTCACATCACGAGAGGCTGACTGCCAGTCAGCTAGCGGCATCGTTTGGCCGGAGGGTAGGGCTATGTCTGATGCATCAGAGATCTGGGTGGTCTTGGCGAATGCCCCAAGGATCAGGAGGGCTTTTGGCCCTAACCGAGCGATGCTGATCACGCTGGTGAGCTTGTTCTTGGCACGGCCAAGACCCGGCATCCTCTCGTCCGTGCCGCGAAAACTTGGCATTCTCGGCTTCGCAGTCTCGATACTAGTGCTTCTGGCTCCCTATTGGGGATGACTCATGAGGGGTGCCATGCAGAACGCGCTTTGAGCGTCTTGATGCTGACCGGCCTCGACGGCGTGACCAAGCCGGCGTTGCAGGTGCAAAAGGAAGCCAAATAGGGCCTGCCAACCGCCAAACCGGCTCAGGGATGGCTTTGGGGCCGGTTGCAGTGCCTCCGATTGGACAAACTATCGGCAAACTACGGTCAAAGCGGTAGCGGAACATGTTCCCTGATAAGTTCTCGGTGCGTAGGGGATGTGGCATGGCGTACAGGATCGTGGCGGAACGCGGAAACGAGACCGTCCGAATGGACCGCAGCAGTTCGCTGATGGCGATCGCCAAGGCGCGGGTCTGGGCCAGCGAAGGCTGGGAAGTCACCATCATCGTGCGCGACCAGGAGCCGGAACTGGCTCTGCCGGTACAGACCAATCGCCGGCTGCTGGCCTGCGCATGACGTATCGGCCCTGGCGGCGACAGCTTCGCCAGGGGTAAGGCCCCGCCGTTGAGATGGAACCGGCAACCTCCGCCGGCGTTATGGTTGCAGGCAGGGCTTTGAGGAGGGTGCCATGCAGTGGCGCTCAGCAACCACGGATGCCGACATGATGAGCGGCACCGGCGACGACGAAATCGGCTACGCAACCGGATGGACCATCAGCGGCCTTGCGACGCTGGGCACGATCCTTGCGGTCTGGGTGTTTGCGATTTAGCGCATGATCCCGATCCAATGGGACGCGCCAGCGCAGGCTGCGGCTTTCCTTCGCGACAAGCGCGGAGCGCGGTTGTGCGGAATGCAGCCCTGAGTCTGACGTGCAGGCTATAACTTTCCCGCAAATCGTCGATCGTCCGTTCACGGTGGCTACGGAGATACGACTGGTCGAACATTCTCAAGCCGGGTCGCGAGTTTGCGCTTGACGGATTGCAGTTGCGGCGTTTGCCTGCTGGCTGTGGTGGTTGGAGAGCGCCATGCGCCGCGAAACTGCCTATCATGTTGCAGGCTCCGACCGTCGCGGACACCCACGCACGGCCCTGACTTGGCTTGCCGAAGTTCTCACCGGTCCCACCACGGATCGCCGACCTGGCTATCCGCGAACGCAATCGACGGCATTTAGCGACCCTGCCTCGACCAGGCTCGGCCAATTCTTCGGCCCGGCGGCCGACAGGCATCCGGGCCTCTCCGGCTTCAGCCTCTTGAGTCAGGGGCGCGAGGCGTTCATCGCCCGTCTGGCGCTGTCGGACCTGGCCGAGCGTAGCCTCGATATGCAGTATTACATGTGGGACGGCGACACCACCGGCCGGATCATTGTCCAGCACGTGATGAAGGCGGCCGATCGGGGGGTGAGGGTGCGGCTCCTCGTCGACGATCCCTTCTACAAGGACAGCGATTCCGTCAAGGCCGGCCTCGATGCCCACCCCAATGTCGAGATTCGTCTGTTCAACCCGCTCACCAACCGGCGCTGGTCCATTCTTGATTTCATTTTCGACTTCGGCCGCGTCAACCGCCGCATGCACAACAAGCTGATGGTTGCCGACAATGCGGCGGCGATCGTTGGCGGCCGCAATATCGGTGACATCTATTATGGCGTGAACACCATCGCCAATTATCGCGATCTGGATGTGCTGGCGGCTGGGCCTGTCGTCCGCGATTTGTCGGGCGTGTTCGACCGATACTGGAATAGCCCCTCAACCGTGCCGATCGCGGCCATCGTCGATCGCGCCCATGACGCTGACGATCTCGAGGCCATCATGATGCGCTTGCGTGAGGCGATCGCGACGGCCGATTACCCTTATCCGATTGACCAGGACCTCGATCAACTCGCTGCGCAGGGCGCCGAGCTTCGCGACAATCTCGTGTGGGCAAACGGCTATGTCGTCGCCGACGATCCGGAAAGCATCGCCCCCGGCAAGGAGAGCGACGACGTCATGGCATTCATTCGCGCGCGGATCGCACATTTGAAAGCGGAACTGCTGGTTGAGTCGCCATACTTCGTCCTGCCCGCGGGAGCGCAGGCAACCGTCAAGGCGCTGCACGAGCGCAATGTTCGCGTGCGCGTGCTGACCAACTCGCTGGCATCGAACGACATGCTGCCGGCACACTCGGGCTATGCCAAGACCCGAAGGCGGCTGCTCGAGAATGGCATGGAGCTCTACGAACTGCGCCCGGATACTGAGGCTTTCCGGCCAGGCTGGTCACTCCTTTCCGGGCGGTCGCGCGCGGCCTTGCATGCCAAGGCCATGGCGTTCGACGGTGAGGCCGTGTTCATCGGCAGCTTCAATCTCGACCCGCGCTCTGCCGCGATCAACACCGAAGCCGGCCTCTACATCGAGAGCGCGGAGCTGACCAAGAGGCTCACGGACTACATGGCCACTGGCGTGGCGCCGACAAATAGCTACCGCGTCCGCCTCGATCCGAAAGGCGCGATCGTCTGGGAGACGGAGAGGGACGGCCAAACGGTGCGCTACCGGGACGAGCCCGAAACCGGCTTCCGAAGGCGTTTCGCCGCCAACCTGTGGAAGCTGCTGCCGATCGACTCGCAACTCTGACGCCGAATGGGTGAACGGTCCGGGAGTTCGGCCCGTGGCGCCATGCTACGCGCGTTCGAAACGGTCCCGCGATAACTTCGCGCGATCTGATTGGCTGTGAACGAGATGGGGCCGCAGAACGATGGTGGACGCACAAGGAATCGAACAAGGAGCAGGCAGCCCATTTCTGAAGGCGTTGTTGAGGGTCAAGCGGGTAGGACTCAAGCGAGGTCGATAGTCAGCTTTTGACCAAGACTGTGTAAAGACGCGTCGCGAGACTGGGGCCAATATACGCTACCCAACCCCCTTGGATGATGATCCCTTACCATCACAGCGTTCGCAAGCGCTCTCTTTGCCCGTTATGACTGACCGATTTCAGCGAGTCGCGAAATCAAACTGGACTCCGCCTCTTTGCCCTCGCCAGTGGCGAGCCACGCCTTCAGCTCTTGATCCGAATTCGGTTGGCGACCTTTCATGCCTTCGAAGGCATCACGCAGAATTTGGATTGGCGGAATTCCGCCGCTACTCTCATCGCCGTAAGCTGAAAGACCCGTGGACTCAAACACGGTTGCCATTTTACCCTCGTCCGTGGCGAGCCACTCCTTCAGCTCTCGATCCGAGTTCGGTTGACGACCCTTCATGCCTTCAAAAGCGTTACGCAGAGTTTGCGCTTTGAGTTTTTCCGATTTCGCTTCCTCGTTCATGGCAATTACTCCTGCTACGAGCTGAGCTTGCGGCGAGCACTAAGACATACGTTTTGCGCGGCAGCACGTTCTTGAGATAAATCAAAGCGCAAATCATGCTGTCGTAGATGATGCAGCCCAAAATGGAGCCGTCTAGGCGCCGGAGCGCTGTGGGCCACGGTGCTGGCCTCGGTTTCCGATTTTATTGCGCTTCTTTTTCTGCGGGCGCGACAGCGAGGATTGGCCGTAACCTATTTCTGCCTTCTCGCGCGAGCCGACTTGCGCGAAGATGAATGCGTTGCCGACGCTTTCACTACGGTCCCAGACTCGATCCTAACGTCTGCACCGCCGCTAGCGAATTCTCGATATCGGTGGCTTCGCCTCCTCGGTTTGAGCCTGTCAAATCGATGGCATTGTGCCGCTGATTTGCCCGACGTGACAAATGGTTTCGGAAATGCGCAGGACCTCATGGCGGCAGCCGGCGGCTACTTTGCATGGGGTTGTTTTCGATATTTTGTTGGGCGGTCACGGAAGCCAGGCCTGGCCTGGTCTGTTCCTGCTTCAGGTAGAGGAGATGGTGGACGCACAAGGGATCGAACCTTGGACCTCTCCCGTGTGAAGGAAGAACCACGGCTCCAAGGTGGCCACAGCAGACCATAGTTGAATCGAAAAATACCTTGCAGTATAAGGATTTTATGCAATATTTGACCTCAAACGGCCACACGTGGCCGTAGGTCAAAATCTGTGCCCCCGCTGTGCCCCGATGCCAATTCTCCCTTGGGGCACAGATCGGGGCACAGAATCGCGGGAAGGGTCTCATGTCTCACCCCGACAAGGGAAAAGATTTTAGGTCCGAATCGCAGCAGCAATTCGTCAAGCTCACCGACGCCGCCGTTGAGCGCGTCGAGCTGCCGGCCGGCAAATCGCAGGTCTACCTCTACGACACCGTACAGCCGGGCCTTGCGCTCAGAGTCCGCGCCAGCGGTGGCAAGAGCTGGGTCTATCTGTTCACCAAGCCGGGTGTCGATGGCACGCAGCGCAAGACGCTGGGCGCCTGGCCGAGGTTCAAGGAAAAAGAAGCGCGCGCCGCCGCCAAGATCGCGACCGGCGATCTGGTGCGCACTGGCGACCCGAACGCCGCCAAGCGCGAAGCCAAACAGCAACAACTGGCCGCAAAAGAGCGGAAGACGCTGGGCGAGCTGATCGAGGCGAAGGGGCCGTATGAGAGGGCGCTGCTACAGCGCGGAATCGTGAACTGGCAGGTTGCGCTGTCGGCGATGCGGCGCGGTCTGGCCGGGCATCTGACTAAGGACATCAGATCCCTGACACGCCGGCAGATCGTCGCGGACGCGGACAGGATCGCCGCCACCGGCAAACGCGGCGCCGCCGACGATATGCGAAAGCACACCCACACCTTTCTGGAATGGTGCGTGAGCCGAGGTTTTGTCGATACCAACGTTCTCGCCGGCTATCGAAATCCAAAACAGACTCGCGCGGAGCGGGTCGGGCGCCGACAGAAGGGTCGCGCGCTCACCGACGATGAAGTGATCAAGGTCTGGAAGGCGGCGGGTAAGCTCGGCGCGTTTGGACAGCTAACGCGGCTGTGCCTGCTCGGTGGTCCGCGCCGTAGCGAGCCGACGATGCTGGAATGGTCGAGGCATATCCTGAACGACCGCGTCACCTTCGACGAAGCCTGGACCAAGATGGGTCTACACCACGACGTGCCGCGCACGCTGCCGATCGATGAGGTGCTGGCAGCGGCGAAACATTTTCAGCGTGCTACTTCTGACTATGTGTTCCCTTCGCCGAAGACCGGGGGGCAGATGTCGGGCTTTACCAAGATGGTTGCGCGCCTGATCAAGGAAGCCGAGGTCGCCAGATTCACCATGCATGATTTGCGGCGCACACTGCGCACCATCATGTCACGCTGCGGCTACGACAACGAAATCCAGCGGCTGTGTGTCGGGCAAAAGCCGCGCGGAATCGATCAGGTCTACAATCACGACGAACAGTGGATCATACGCAGGATGGCGTTCGAAGCGGCCCATGACTACATCGCGGAGTTGGTCGGCGCGAAACGGGTCGGCAAGGTCGTGCGCCTGCAGCGGACGAATCCACTCGACCCGATCAAGGCCGAGCTGCTCGGCCGTCTCCGCGAGCATTATGCGGCTGGGACGGCTTAGTGGCCTTGTCACAGCTGGCCAGATAGTCCCGCACTGCATCGACCCGATAGAGCGGGCGGCCATCGACGTAGCGCCATTTCAGGGGATGGTGTGGATCGCGCCGCCACTGCTCCAGCGCTCCGGGCGTGCGCCGGATGACCGCGGCCGCCTCTAATGCGGTCAAATTAGAGCTGCCCGGCAGCGTATCGATATCGAACGTCGCGGGCGGCGGCATGCCACGGTTCTTGCGATGGCGCTTCGCGACACCTGGCATTTTCCGACTACCTGGCGACCCTAATGCCTCGATCCCAGTCTTTTCGTCCTTGCCGCTCATGCCTCCGCCCCGAACCATGATAGGTCTGAGGCAATAAGATCGTAGCCATCGCCAGTACGAAAGAAATCTAGAGTGCGGATATGGCTGCTGAGTAGCTGTGGCGTACAAATAGGACGAATCGCAAGGTTGACGAGCAACTGTGAATCGGCGTGTGGGACCAATCGGCATCCAAAATGTTGATGGACCTCGCATCTGTGGGTCAATCTTCGGAGCCGAATGCTATTGATACAGTTGTCGATTCGGAAAACGCTCGACCTGCAATTAGACAGTTATGAGCGGCACCGACGACGACCTGTGTAGTACGATAATTCCGAGCATATTGCTGAAAAAGCGGATGATTGCCGCTGAATCTTGCTAAGATCAACTTGCCGAATCGGGTGGCCCAGCTTTTCGGGGGCGCCGCCGAAGCTGTTGGGATCGGCCGCGAATACTGAAAATCATCGAATATGTAAGCCGCCCGCCGCCCGCCGCCCGCCGCCACCGTCGAG